>JAGWSE010000236.1 GCA_028869395.1 Alphaproteobacteria bacterium
CTTCGTCCGCGCCGACCTCGCCCAGGCCGGCGACCGCGAGCGCCTGGTCGAGGAGACGCTCGACACCTATGGACCCGTCGACATCCTCGTGAACAACGCGGCCATCACCTACTTCATGCCAGTCGTCGAGTTCACCGAGAAGCGGTTCAAGCTGATGATGGAGGTGCAGGTCTATGCCCCGTTCCATCTCGCCCAGCTGGTCCTGCCCTCGATGCAGCAGCGCAAGCAGGGCTGGATCGTCAACATCTCCTCGGGCGCGGGCATCCACCCCAAGCAGCCCTACGCCTCGCGGGGCCGCGGCGGCACCGTCTACGGCATGTGCAAGGCCGCGCTGGAGCGGTTCACCACCGGGCTCGCCTCCGAGGTCTACGACGACAACATCGCCGTCAACGTCGTCTCGCCGGGGCTTGTGGAGACCCCCGGGACCCTGCTGCACGGCCTGGTCAACGACCAAACCCGCGCCCGCGTGCAGCCGATCGAGTACATCGCCGAAGCCGTGTTCCGGCTGGCGTCCGGCGATCCCAAGACACTGACCGGCCGCATCGACTACGCCGAGCCGTTCCTAAAGGAGCTCTCGGTGCAACCGGCCGAACTGGTCTAGCCGGCGTGATCGAACAGACGGTCGAGATCCCCACCCGGGACGGCGCGACCACGACCTTCATCGTCCATCCTGAGCGGGAGGGACCCCATCCGGTCGTGCTGTTCTTCATGGACGCCCCGGCGATCCGCGAGGAACTGCGCGACATGGCCCGGCGGATCGCCACCGTCGGCTACTACGTCATGCTGCCCAACCTCTACTACCGCAGGGGCGTGATGGAGCTGAAGGACCTGCCGCCCCTGGCGGACGAACAGGCCCGCGCGCGGATGTTCGAGCTGATGAACTCGCTCTCCATACCGCTCGTCATGCAGGACGCCGACGCCCTGCTCGACTTCGCCGACCGCGACCCGGCGGCGGGGGCCGGGCCGGTCGGCGCCGTCGGCTACTGCATGAGCGGCCAGTACGCGATCAATTTCGCCGCGCGCTGGCCGGAGCGGGTTGGGGCGGCCGCCTCGATCTACGGCGTCCGTCTCGTCACCGACGAGGCGGACAGCCCGCACCTCGCCGCCGCCAAGGCGCTGGGCGAGCTCTACTTCGCCTGCGCCGAGCACGACAGCTATGCGCCGCTGGAGATGGTCGAGGCGCTCGACCAGTCGATCAAGGCCCGCAACCTGAACGCGGAGGTGGAGCTGTTTCCCGGCGTCCACCACGGCTTCGCGTTTCCGCAGCGGCCGGTCTACGACAAGCCCTCGGCCGAACGCCACTGGGAGCGCCTCTTCGCGCTTTTCAGGCGCAATCTGCGCTAGGCGCCTGCGCCACCACCGGCGGCTCCCAGTCGGGCTCCAGCGCCTTGGCGGGGTGCGATGCGGTGACCATGCCGAGGAAGGGCGGGGCGATCTCGTAGCCGAGGAGCGACTGCGCTCGGGGGCTCATCTCGCGCACCATCTCCCGGGGCACGGAGAGCCAGAAGTTCTCCTGCGGCCGCGCCCAGGGCTCGCAGTACTGGTTGGTGAAGGCGAGCCGTGGCTTGTCGGTCACGTTGGCGCCGCCGCGGTGCAGCAGGGTGCCCGGAAACACCAGGGCCGCGCCCGCGGGGATTTCCATCGGGACCAGCATCTTCTCGATCTCGGCGAGGTCGTTCGGCCGGCCCGGATCGCCCGGCTCGCCCCACAGATGGCTGCCGGGCACGATTTCGGTCGCGCCATTCTCGCGCGTGAAGTCGACGATCGCCCCGATGACGCTGATCCCGATCGGCGGCCGCGGACGACGCTGGCGATAGAACCCGTCGTCGGCGTGGATCGATTGCGGCGTCTCGCCCGGGCCCAGGTTGATCGCGTGGCTGGCCGACAGCAGGAAGTTGGGCTGCAGGAAGCGCCCGATCAGCGCCATCAGCCGCGGGTCGGCGGCGATCTCCTCGAACACCTTGCCGCGCGCGACCAGGGTGTAGACCCGCTCGGTCTTGAAGCCCTCGAATTCGTTGCGGCCGCGATGTGCGCCCAGGAACGGCGCCAGCGCCGCCTTGAAGACGTCCAGTTTGCCGGCCTCCATGAAGTCTTCGATGACCGTGAAGCCGTCCGCGCGCATGCGCTCGGCGTGCGCCTCGACGTCGAAGGGGGTGGCGAACGCATCCATGGTTCCGGCCTCCAGGAGCTACTGTATCATAGGTCGGCGAAGCCGCCCGGCCTGCCGACCGAGCCGATCGTCTGGAGACCCGAGATGACCGATACGAACCTGAAGATCCGTCGCGTCGCCGGCGCGCTCGGCGCCGAGATCTCCGGCGTCGACCTCTCGCAGGACCTGTCCGACGAGACCGTCGCGGCGATCCGCGCAGCTTTCGTCGAGCACCAGGTGATCTTCTTCCGCGACCAGCAGCTCACGCCGGCGCAGCAGGTGCGCCTGGGCGCGCGCTTCGGCCCGTTGAACATCCACCCCTACGTCAGCGGCATGGCCGGGCATCCGGAGGTGATGGAGATCATCAAGGAGCCGCAGGACCGCGTGAACTTCGGCGGCGGCTGGCACTCGGACATGAGCTTCCTGGAGCGCCCGGCGATCGGTTCGATCCTCTACGCCGTGGAGATTCCCGGGTTCGGCGGCGACACCCTGTTCGCCAGCCAGGCCGCCGACTACGAGGCGCTGTCCCCCGGACTGAAGGCCACGCTGGAGGGCCTGAACGCCGTCCACTCGGCCAACCGCGAGTATTCCGCGGCAGGCCAGTCGGCACAGAAGCGCTCCTCGATGTCGGTGGTCGAGGCGGAGGGCGTCGCGGGCGAATTCATCCATCCGGTGGTGCTCACCCACCCGGAGACCGGCCGCAAGGCGCTCTACGTCAATCCGGCCTTTACGATCCGCTTCGAGGGCTGGAGTACGCGGGAATCGAAGCCGCTGCTCGATTTCCTTTTCCAGCACTGCCGCTACGAGGGATTCACCTGCCGCTTCCAGTGGGCTAGCGGCTCGGTGGCCTTCTGGGACAATCGCTCGGTCTGGCACTTCGCACTCAACGACTACCCCGGCCAGCGCCGGCACATGCGCCGCGTGACGGTCGATCCGTGGCCACAGCCGGCGAAGGCCGCGAGGCTGTCCGAGGCGGCCGCCTAGTCCCGAGCCGCCCGGAAGCAGTCGACGACCTCGCCGATCCAGCGCTTCAGCTCGTCCTTCTTCTCGAGCGGCGTCGCGCCGTGGCGCACGAGCACCATGTCGAGTTCGGGGACGCAGAGCGTGTACTGGCCGTCGTAGCCGTTGGCCGAGAACGAGCCGGGTCCGCCCAGGTCGAGCCACCAGTGCGCGCCGTAGCGCCCGTCGGTCTCGGCCGCCCCAGGCTGCTGGAAGGTGGGCGTGCGCGCATAGTCGACCCATGCCGGCGGCAGGATGCGCCGCCCCTCCCACACGCCGTCGCGGAGATAGAGCAGGCCGAAGCGGGCGAAGTCGCGGGCCGTGCAGAAGCAGAAGGAGGAGCCGATGAAGGTCCCGGCGGCGTCGAACTTCGGCGTCGCGCTCGTCATGCCGATGGGATCGAACAGCCGGGCGCGCATGAACGCCTCGAAGTCGGCCCCGAACGCCCCGATCGCGCGGGACAGGGCGCGGGCCACGATGTTGGTCGTGCCGCTCGAGTAGTACCAGAACGAGCCCGGCGCATGCGCCAGGGGCGCGCGCGCCGCGAAGCCCGCCACGTCGTCCTTGCCCTCGCCGAACAGCATGGCGATCACGTCGGACGGCTGGTCGGGCAGGTATTCCTCCAGCCATTTCAGGCCGCTCGACATCCGCAGCAACTGGTCCAGTGTGATCGCGCCGCGCGGATCGCCGGCCCCGCGCCACTCCGGAACGTCGGCCGCCGCGGCGATGTCGATCCGGCCGTCGCCCACGGCGATCCCCACCAGCGCATGGGTGATGCTCTTGCCCTTCGACCAGGACGGATAGGTCATCTCCGGCCCGAAGCCTTCGCCGTACTGCTCGTGCACGACGCGCCCGCCCTGGACGATGACGAGGGCGTGCGTCTCGCCGAGCCGCTCGGAGCTCTTCGCCCCGAAGGCGTCGGCCATCAGGCTCGGGAAGCGCGTGTCGGCGAGGGCGCTCGGCGGAGCCCCTTCCGGCCACGCCTGGGTGGGCCATGGAACGCCCGCCGGCTGCTCGGGCAGCGGCGGGAGGCGGTCTCGCGTCAGGGTCTCGCTCATGCGCTCACCGTCTCAGGTTTCCGCCCGCGCTTCCAGCCGCGGGAACAAGGAACCGCGCCAGCCCGGTTGGCAGGCAAGATCATCCGTGCGTCGGGCGCCGTTACGCCAATTTAATCCCCGCCCACGCGGCGCGCGGGTTGCGGCTCGCCTCCGCCCGGTCGTAAGCCATACGGCAAGTCGTCTGGGGGGAATCCACGCATGCTGAACCGTCGCCACCTGCTGCTCGCCGCGGGCGCCACCGCCTTCGTCGCGACCCACGCCTCGGCCCAGTCCAGGCCCGCGGCCTCGGGCGCCGACCAGCAGCTCTCGGCCCTGTTCGACCAGTTCTTCCAGGAAGCCCTGAAGGAATCGCCCGAGCTCGCCACCTCGCTTGGCCTCGACACCGGCGCCCGCGCGCCGATGAAGTCGGAGCTGCACCAGGCCTCGCTCGCCGACCTCGCCCACCGCAAGCAGCTCACCGCCGATCAGCTCGCGCGCATGACGCGTATCGACCGCAAGGCGCTCTCCGGCATGCCGGCGGTCAACTACGACGCCGTCTACTACGACCTTGCGACCACCGATGCGGCCAACCGCCAGTTCAACTACGGCGGCGAAGGCGCGGGCTCGCCCTACGTGGTCAGCCAGATCACCGGCTCGTACCAGGACGTCCCCGACTTCCTGGCCACCCAGCACACCATCGAGACCGCCGCCGACTGCGACGCCTATGTCGCGCGGCTGCACCAGTTCGGCCGGCTGATGGACCAGGAGCTCGAGCGCGTGCGCCATGACGCGGGCCTGGGCGTCATCCCGCCCGACTTCGCGGTCAAGGGCGCGATCGCCTCGATGCAGACCATGCTGGTCCCGCCTCAGGCGTCCTCGCTGGTCCGCTCGCTGGTGACCCGGGCCAACGCCAAGGGCATCGCTGGCGACTGGGATGGCCAGGCCTCCGCCGCCTACACCCAGGCCGTGGTCCCCGCGCTCCAGCGGCAGCTCGCCCTGATGCAGTCCCTGCTGCCCAAGGCGACGCACGACGCCGGCGTGTGGAAGCTTCCCGACGGCGAGGCCTATTACGCCGCCGGCCTGAAGGCCCAGACCACCACCGACCTCACACCCGCCGAGGTCCACAAGATGGGCCTGGACGTCACGCGCCAGCTCCACGCGCGCGCCGACGTGCTGTTCCGGAAGATCGGCCTGACCAAGGGCACGATCGCGGAGCGGTACGGCGCCCTCTACAAGGACCCGAAGTACATCTACCCCAACACCGATGCGGGGAAGGCGCAGGAGATCGCCGCCCTCAACAAGATCGTGCAGGACATGCAGCGCCGCCTGCCGCAGTACTTCGACGTGCTGCCGAAGGCCGGCCTGGAGATCCGCCGCATCCCCAAGGAGACCGAGCAGGCCGCCTCCACCCATTACACCGAGGGCAGCCTCGATGGGACGCGGCCCGGCATCTACTGGCTGAACCTGCGAAACACCGCCGAGGCGCCCTTCTGGGATATGCCGACCACGACCTACCACGAGGGCATCCCAGGCCATCACCTGCAGCTTTCCCTGCAGCGCCAGGCCGACCTTCCGATGATCCGCAAGGTGCAGGGCTTCGGCGCCTACATCGAGGGCTGGGCGCTCTACGCCGAGCAGCTGGCCGACGAGATGGGGGTCTACAAGGACAATCCGGCGGGCGAGCTGGGCTACATCCACGACGCCCTTCTGCGCTCGGGCCGCCTTGTCACGGACACCGGCATCCACGCCATGCGCTGGAGCCGTGAAAAGGCGGTGGCGACGCTGTCCTCCATCGACGGGGATCCGGTCTCGCTCTCCGGCCAGGAAATCGAGCGCTACTCCGTCTGGCCGGCGCAGGCCTGCGATTACATGGTGGGCAAGCTCACCATCCTGAAGCTGCGCGCCAAGGCCCGGGCGGCGCTCGGGGCGCGGTTCGACATCAAGAAGTTCCACGACGCGGTCCTGCTCGCCGGCTCGATCCCGCTCACCGTGCTCGAACACCACGTCGACGACTGGATCGCTTCCCAGACCAAGCAGGCCTGACGGCGGCGCGCGCCTGCTGACACACGCCTGTCAGCAGCGGGGTCCTAAGTGATTGGACGGGCGTCCTCCCCGACGCCCCCATCCTCTCCCCAGAAAGGAGCGCGCCATGTCGCAAGAGCTCGTTTTCTACACGAACCCGCAGTCGCGCGGACGGATCGTGCGCTGGATGCTCGAGGAGGTCGGGCGGCCGTACCGCACCGAGATCCTCGACTACGCCACCACGCTGAAGGCGCCGGAGTATCTGGCCATCAATCCGATGGGCAAGGTGCCCGCGATCCGCCATCGAGACGCGGTGGTGACCGAGTGCGCCGCGATCTGCGCCTATCTCGCCGACGCCTTCCCGGAGGCGGGCCTGGCGCCGCCGGCGAACGATCCGCGGCGGGGAACCTACTACCGCTGGCTGTTCTTCGGGGCAGGGCCGCTGGAGGCGGCCGTCGTCAACAAGATGCTGGGCTTCGAGACCAGGCCTGAGCAGGGCCGCATGGCCGGCTATGGCAGCCTGCAGACCGCGCTGGACACTGCCGAGACCGCGCTAAGGGCCGGAGACTACATCCTGGGCGACCAGTTCAGCGCGGCCGACGTCTATTTCGGCTCCGAGCTGGGGTTCTTCATGCAGTTCGGCGCGATCGAGCCGCGGCCGGCGTTCGCCGCCTACGTCGAGCGCGTGATGGGCCGGCCCGCCGCGGTCCGGGCCCGCGAGATCGACGACGCCCTTGCGCCGCAGCCGCAGCCCGCGCAGGGCGAGCCGCAGCCCGCCTAGAGCGCCGCGCCGACGCTGCGGATGACGTCGCGCATCCAGGCGATGGCCGGTTCGTTCAGCCGCTCCCTGAGATAGAGCAGGGTGACTTCCACCGGCGGCGACGGATAGGGCGGCTCGATCAGGGCGAGGCGGCCGCTCTGGGCCGAGAGCAGGGCGAGCCGGCGCGGCACCAGCGTCGCCATGTCCGACCGGCTGGCGACGGCCAGCGCCGAATAGGTGTCGGGCACCGTCACGCCCACCCGCCGGCGCAGGCCCCGCCCGGCCAGGGCCACCTCGAACGCCCCGGCGTCCTCCCAGCTCGCCTGGGTGACCACGGTGCGGCGTGTCTCGGGCTCCTCGCCGACGGGCGTGCGGGAGATCACCGCGTGAGGAACCGAGGCGAGCGCCTCCAGGTCGACGCAGTTGCGCTGGGTCAGCGGATGGCCGCCGCGCACCACCCAGGCCAGGCTCTCGGTCAGGATGGTCTCGCGGGCGAACCGATCGGGGGCGGCCACCACCCCGCCCACCAGGAAGTCCACGCGTCGGGCGTCCAGCCGCTCGACGAGGTCCGCGGTCTGCTCGGCGATCACCAGCTCGCAGAGCGGAGCGTCCTTGGCCAGCCGGCTCACCAGGGGCGGGGCCAGCACGCCGCAGGCATAGGCGCCGGCGATCATCGTGAAGCGCCGCTCGCTGGTCGCCGGATCGAAGTCGGGCAGGGTGAGCGCCGCCTGCAGCTGCGACAGCGCGGCATGGACCTGCGGGCCCATCTCCAGCGCCCGCGGCGTCGGCTGCATGCCCGAGGGACCTCGGACGAACAGTTCGTCGTTGAGCGCGTAACGCAGGCGGTTCAGCGCGTGGCTCACCGCCGACTGGGTCAGGCCCAGGCGCGCGCCGGCGCGGGTGACGTTCCGCTCCTCCAGCAGGGCGTCGAAGACTCGCAGAAGGTTCAGGTCAGGGGTCGTCATGCGTCGGGTTCATTCCTCCCGTGACGACATATCATTTTGATCATCAAGGAACGCACACTATCTCAGCTCAGTACGGGAGACGGCGGCGCAGACCCTGCGCGCGCCCGATACGTGCTTTTCTGATGTGCCTGGCTTGGATGCCCCCGAATGCGTGACATGAGCGACGCCGACTCCATTCCGGCCCAAGGCAACGCCGAGGTGGACCCGCGCGCAGGGCGCGAGAGCTTCCTGCGTCGTTACCGCTGGCCGTTGATGATCGCCGGGCCGGCGCTCATCCTGCTGATCGTCGCCTACTTCGTGATCACCGGCGGGCGCTACCAGGCCACCGACGACGCCTACGTCCAGATCGCCAAGGATCCGGTCGCCCCGTCGATCGGCGGGCGGGTGACCGACATCTACGTCACGGACAACCAGTTCGTTCACAAAGGTCAGCTGCTGTTCCGCCTGGACTCCCGCGACTTCCAGGCCAATGCGGCGGCCGCCCAGGCCCAGCTCGCCAACGCCATGCTCCAGCTGCAGGCGCAGCGCGCGGCCTATCACCAGCAGGCCGCCAACGTGCAGGCGGCGCAGGACGCGGTCAGCTATGCGGATCAGGAAGCCGCCCGCCAGCGCAAGATGGTCGCCGCCGGCGTCGCCTCGCAGCAGCAGCTCGATCAGGCGGTCAACGCCCAGCGCCAGGCGCACGCCCAGCTCGCCGCCGCGCAGCAGGCCCAGGCCCAGGCGCTGGCTGCAATCGGCGGCAACGCCGACACCTCGCCGGACGCCTACCCGCCGGTCATGCAGGCCCGCGCCAACCTGCAGCGCGCCCAGCTGAACGTCGCCTATACCGAGGTCTATGCGCCGGCCGACGGCATCGTCACCCGCGTCGACCAGATGCCTGTGGGCACCTATCTCAACGCCTCCCAGACGGGCTTCTGGCTGCTGTCCGGCCAGCCCTGGATCGAGGCGAACTTCAAGGAAGACCAGCTCAAGAAGATGCGCATCGGCCAACCGGTCGACATCAGCATCGACGCCTACCCCGGCACGCTGCACGGCCATGTCGCGAGTTTCTCGCCCGGCACCGGCCAGGCCTTCTCGCCGCTGCCCGCCCAGAACGCCACCGGCAACTGGGTCAAGGTGGTCCAGCGCCTGCCCGTGCGTATCGAGTTCGACCGGCCACCGCCCGGCATGGCGGCCCGCGCCGGCCTTTCCGTCAACGTGAAGGTCGACGTCCGCGCGCCCGGCCGCGCCGGCTGAGCCGTCCGCCATGTCGGTAGCGTCTACAGAGGACCGGGCCAACCGGTGGCCCATCACCATCTCCGTCATGCTGGCGACGGTGATGAACTCGCTGGACACGACGATCGCCAACGTCGCCCTGCCGCACATCCAGGGCAGCGTCTCGGCGAGCTCCGACCAGATCACCTGGGTCCTCACCTCCTACATCGTCGCCGCCGCGATCATGACGCCGCTCTCGGGCTGGATGTCGGACCGCATCGGGCGGAAGAAGATGTTCATGGCCTCGATCGCCGGCTTCACGGTGGCTTCGATGCTGTGCGGCATCGCCACCAGCCTGCCCGAGATCGTCCTGTTCCGCCTGATCCAGGGCGTGGCCGGAGCGGCGCTCATCCCGCTCTCCCAGGCCGAGCTGCTCGACATCTATCCGAAGGAGCAGCACGGCCAGGCCATGGCGATCTGGGGCGCGGGCGCGATCCTGGGGCCGATCCTCGGCCCGGCGCTCGGCGGCTACCTGACCGAGAACTTCTCCTGGCGCTGGTGCTTCTACATCAACCTGCCGGTCGGCATCCTCGCCTTCCTGGGCGTGATGTTCTTCATCTCCGGCGACAAGAACATCCGTTCCAAGCCCTTCGACTTCCTGGGCTTCGGCATGCTGACCCTGTTCGTGGGCTCGCTGCAGCTGCTGCTGGACCGCGGGCCCAGCCAGGACTGGTTCTCGTCGAAGGAGATCACGACCTACGTCATCCTGGCGGCGATCTCCCTTTGGGTCTTCATCTCCCACACGATCACCTCGGAACATCCGTTCTTCGACCGCGCGCTCGCCCGCGACCGCAATTTCGTGACCGCCTCGATCTTCGGCTTCTTCGTGGGCGTGCTGCTGTTCTCGACCATGGCGCTGCTGCCGCCCATGCTGCAGGAGCTGATGGGCTATCCCGTCTTCCTGTCGGGCCTGGTGACCATGCCGCGCGGCATCGGCTCGTGGGTGGCGATGTTCTTCGTGGGACGCCTTATCGGCAAGGTCGACACCCGCTTCATCCTGTTGTTCGGCCTGTCCCTGAACGCCTTCGCCCTCTACCAGATGATGCACTTCGACCTGTCGATGACCGCCCGCTACGTAGTCATCTCCGGCGTCATCCAGGGTTTCGGGATCGGCTTCATCTTCGTGCCGCTTTCGACACTGGCGTTCGCCACCGTCTCGCCGGCCCTGCGGCCGGAAGGCTCGGCGCTCTACACCCTGATCCGCAACATGGGCTCCAGCGTCGGCATCTCGGTGATGGAGGCGCTGGTCGTCTCCAACACCCAGGTGGCGCACTCCTCGCTGGCCGCCCACGTGGTGACCAGCAATCCGGTGGTGCGCTCCGGCCTCTCGGCGGCCATGAACCCGACCACCGCCGCCGGCGCCATGGCGCTCAACAACGAGATCACGCGCCAGGCCTCGATGGTGGCCTACATCGACGACTTCAAACTCATGTTCTTCATCACGCTGGCCTGCATTCCGATGCTGCTCATCATGCGCAAGCCGAAGGCGCAGCCCGGCGGAGAGCCCGTCCATGCCGCACTCGATTAGACACCCGCTCCGCCTCTTGGCGGCCACCGCCTCGGTCGCGGCGCTCGCCGCCTGCACGACCGTGGGCCCTAACTTCAAGGCCCCCGCCGGCCCCAAGGGCGCCACCGCCGCCGGCTACGCCATGGCCGGCGACGCCGCCGCGCCCGGCGTGACGCTCAGCCCCGACACCCGCGTCGCCGGACCCTGGTGGCAGGCGTTCGGCTCGCCTGAGCTCGACCGCGTGGTTCGCCAGGCGCTCGCCGACAGTCCGACCATCGCCGAGGCCAACGCCACCCTCGAGCGGGCCCGCGAACAGGCCGCCGCGGTCCGCGGCGCCGAGCTTCCCCAGGTCGATGTCAACGGCTCGGCTCAGCGCGAACGCATCAACACCCAGGCGTTCGGCTTCACCGGCTTCCCCTCGCCGACCATCCCGCTCTACTCGGTGGGCGGTGCGGTCGCCTACGATCTGGACCTGTTCGGCGGTCACCGCCGCGCCAGCGAGGCGGCCGCCGCCCGCGCGGCACAGGCCGGCCACCAGGCCGACGCAGCCTATCTGGCGCTCTCCGGCAACGTGGTCGTCCAGGCCATGGCCGTGGCCAGCTTGCGCGACCAGCTGGCGACCATGCAGCAGGTGATCGCCGACGATGAACGCGTGCTGGAGCTGGTCCGCGCGGCCCAGCGCGCCGGCTCCGAGGCGCCCTCGGCGATCTCCGGCGGCCAGGCCCAGCTCGCCGAGGACCAAGCCCTGGCGCCGCCCATCCAGCGACAGCTCGCCCAGGCGCGCCACCAGCTCGCCCTGCTCGTGGGCAAGGCGCCGGCTGAATGGACCGCCCCAGACTTCGATCTGGCGAACTTCACGGTCCCGGCCGAGATCCCGGTCAGCCTGCCCTCCGCCCTGGTGCGCAACCGGCCCGACATCCTGGCTGCCCAGTCCGAGCTGCACGCCGCCACCGCCGATGTGGGCGTCGCCGTCGCAAACCAGTACCCGGACATCCGTCTCTCGGCGAGCCTGACCCAGGGTTCGATCCACCCGGAGAAGCTGTTCAACTATTCCTCGACCGGCTGGCAGCTGCTGGCCGGGGTCACCGCCCCGATCTTCCATGGCGGCACTCTGAAGGCCAACCGCAAGGCCACGGAGGCCGAGCTCAAGGCCGCGCTTGCCCGCTACCAGGAGACGGTGATCCGCGCGTTTGTGCAGGTTTCCGACGTGCTGGCCGCGCTCGGCACGGACCAGGAGCAGATCGCCCGCCTCAAGGAGGCCGAGAGCGCCTCGGCGTCCAACGCCCGCGACGCCCAGACCGCCTACCGTCTCGGCGGCGGCACGCTGCTGCAGGTGATCGACGCCCAGAGGCAGCTCAACCGCGCCCGCCGCGCCAGCGTCCAGGCCGAGGGCCAGCGCCTCTCCGACATCGTCCAGCTCTACACAGCCACCGCGGCCGACTGGCGGACCCAGACTTCGCAGAAATGATCTCCTGTCCCCGCTCGCTTCGCGGCGGGCGAGGGGTCGGTCAGGCCGCCGCCTTTGCGCGGGTCTTTGCGGGGGCGCGGTGCTCGCGCTTGTGCGTTTCGCTGAGCACCAGGACCGACAGGAACGAGACGGCGCACAGCGCGGCCATGTAGCCGGAGATCGCCATCGCCGAATGGTAGCGGTCGTAGAGCGCCACCGCGATCATCGGTGCGAAACCGCCGCCAAAGATCGCCCCGATCTGATAGCCCAGCGAGGCGCCCGAGTAGCGCAGCTCGGTGGAGAACATCTCGGTGAACATGGCCGCCTGCAGGCCATACATCACGCTGTTGAAGCCCAGCCCGCCCACCAGCGCCAGCACCATGGCCCAGAAGTCGCCCGTGTTGAGCAGCAGGAAGAAGGGGATCGCCCAGATCAGTTCCAGCGCCGCGCCGGCCAGGAACACCCCGCGCCGCCCGAACCGGTCGGAAAGCGCCGCCGTCAGCGGCAGGATCGGGGCCGAGACGATGCTGCCCAGCATGACGGCCCACAGGATCAGCGTCTTGGGCACGTGCAGCGTGCCGGTGGTGTAGGCGATGGCGTAGGTGATCATGATATAGAAGGTGCCGTTCGCCGCCACGAACGAGCCCGCCGCCAGCAGGATCTCCCTCGGGTTCTTCACGATGGCCTGCAGGATCGGCGAGGACCGCTTGGCGGCCTTGGCCCCGGCGCTCTGCAGCGCCTGAAATTCGATCGTGTCCTCCAGCATCAGCTGCGCGTAGAGCGACAGGCCCACCAGCAGCAGCGACAGCAGGAACGGGATGCGCCACGCCCAGGCGGCGAAGGCCTCGGGCGCCACCAGCGAGCCCATGATCAGGAAGATCAGGTTGGCGGCGATGACGCCCGCCGGCACGCCCATCTGGGCGAAGCTGCCATAGAAGCCGCGCCGCTGGACGGGCGCGTTCTCGATGGCGATCAGCGCCGCCCCGCCCCACTGGCCCCCGACCGCCAGGCCCTGCAGGAAGCGCAGCAGGATCAGGATCACCGGCGCGGCCACGCCGATGGTGGCGTAGGACGGCAACAGGCCCACGCCCGTTGTCGCCAGGCCCATCATCATCATCGCTGTGACCAGCGCGCGCTTGCGCCCGGCCAGGTCGCCGAAGTGGCCGAAGACGATGCCGCCCACCGGCCGGGCGATGAAGCCGACCGCGAAGGTCGAGAAGGCCGCCAGTTGCGCCACGGCCGGCGGCAGGTCGGCGGCGAAGAACAGCTTCGGGAACACCAGCGCCGCGGCGGTGCCGTAGATGAAGAAGTCGTACCACTCGATGCTCGAGGCGGTCAGTGAGGTGAACACCACCCGCGCCATGGATACGGGCCTGCCGGATTCGGTCTTTGCGCCTGAGGTCATTTCTCTCCCCCTGTGGCGCGCGGCGTTCTCCCGCGCTGCCATAACGACGCTAGCCCGGCGGTGACGTGAGCGTAAAGGCGAGAACATCCCTCCCCGCGTGCGGGGAGGGACGATGGTTCAGTGCGCCGCGGCGGCGGGCGCCTTGGCCGCCTGGGCGGCGACCTCGGCGAGGCGGCCGTGCAGTTCGGCCATGTGGTCGAAGTCGGCCTCGAAGGCCCCCAGCCCCTGGGTCAGTCCGCGGATCTCGGCGATCAGGTCCTGGCGCTCGCTCTGCGGCAGGTACGCCTCGATCCGCTCCCAGCCGCGCCAGTCCTCGCGCGGGGAAAGCCCCAGGATCTGGCCGCGCCGGGCGGTGAGCGCCGAGGTGACGTTCGACGCCGCCGGGCTCGGCGAATAGACCACCAGCTTCTCGATCGGCTCCAGCAGGATGGTGCCCACCTGGTCCAGCGCCTCCTCGATGGACAGGCGGCCTGCGGTGCGGAACGCCATTTCGGAGGAGTCGACCGAGTGGGTCATGCCATCGACCAGCGTGACCTCCAGGTCGGTCACCGGAAAACCCAGCGGGCCCTTGGTGAGGCCGTCGCGCACGCCGTCCTCGACCGCCGGGACCCATTGCTTCGGCACCGCCCCGCCCACGATCCGCGAATGGAAGACGAAGCCGGACCCGCGCGGCAGCGGCTTCACCTCGATCGTCACATCGGCGAACTGGCCATGGCCGCCGGACTGCTTCTTGTGCCGCGAGCGCTGGGTCACGCCGCGCTGGATCGTCTCGCGGTAGGGGGTGCGGGGCTGCGCGGTGTCGATCTCCACGCCGAAGCGCCGCTTCAGCCGCTCGAGCGCCAATCGGACATGGCCCTCGCCCTGGCCGGCCAGCAGCACCTGCTTGGCCTCCGCATCGTGCGTGAGCAGCAGGCCCGGGTCTTCCTCCACCAGCTTGCCGAGGGCGGAGGAGAGCCGCACGTCGTCGGTGTGGCTCTTGGCGGCCAGCGCCACCGCGAACAGCGGCCGCCGCGCCCGGGCCGCACCGCGCAGGATCTGGGCCTTGCCTGTGGTGGACAGGATCTCGCCGGCGTGGGCGTGCTCCACCTTGCCGATGGCGCAGATGTCGCCGACGGGCGCGGAGGCGATCTTGCGGGTCGCTGCGCCCTGCACGCCGAACAGCCCGCCCGCGCGGGCCTTCTCGCCGCTCGCCAGCACGAGCTCCGCGCCGTCGGACAGCGGCTGGCCGAACACCCGGGCGTAGGCGAGCTTGCCGGACTGGCCGGCATAGGCGGTCTTCAGCACATAGGCGCCTGCGCCTTCCACTCCCAGCCGCTGGGCCGCCCGCTCGGGCGCGGGCGTCTCGTGCCGCAGCGCCTTCAGCAGGCGGCGCACGCCGAAGGTGTTGATCGCCGAGCCGAAGAAGACGGGCACGATCAGGCCCGCGTTCATCTCCTTCACCAGGTCGCCGAACACCGCGTCGCGGCTGGGCGTCACGTCGGAGAGCAGCTGCTCCAGCAGCTCGTCGTCGAAGTCGGCGATCTGCTCCAGCATGTGGAAGCGGGCGTCCGCCTCCTCGCTCCTCAGGTTCTCGGGGATGTCGATCTGCTGGCTGGCCTCGCCCGGCCGGTAGACGAAGCAGCGTTCGAGGGCGAGGTCGATGAAGCCCGTCGCCTTGTCGCCGGAGAAGGTGGGGATCTGCCGGGCCACCAGCGGCGCGGCGCTGACCGGCGCGAGGGCGTCCAGCAGGTCCTGCAGCGAGCCGTGGGCCTGGTCCATCTTGTTGATGAAGAGCGCGCGCGGCACGCCCAGCCGCTCCAGCTCCCTGAGCGTCGGCTGCAAGAGCGCCGCCTTGGCCGGATCGGGCTCGGCCACCACCACCGCCAGGTCCACCGCGGGCAGGGCGCGGTCCACGTCGGCGCAGAATTCCAGGGAGCCGGGGCAGTCGACCACTTGGTAGCGGTCGCCCATGAACTCGAACCCCGCAAGGTTCAGCTCGACGGAGTGGCCGCGGGCGCGCGCCTCGGGGCTGGCGTCACCGACCATCTCGCCGCCCGAGCGCGACACCGCGCCCGTCACCTGCAGCAGGGCTTCCAGAAGCGTGGTCTTTCCGGAACTTGTGGGGCCCGCGAGCGCGAGCGCGCGGACGGACCCCGTGGATTGGATCGGCATCTGTCGTCTCCCATCACCTCGGGCGCCACAGACGCCCCCGAAGTTCCCCCGGGTTCCAGACGCATCCATGGCGCGGTTGAGGACGGTCGCACGACCAGTTTTCAGGCGCGCGCTTCCGCCCGATGAGGGAAGCCTACGCCCGGATCTTCAAATCGGCCAGCGCCGCGAATCGCTCAGGGGCCCGCCGTCGCGCGGACGGGGCTCGCGCTAGCGCACCAGCGCCGGCCGCATGCCGGAGCGGCCCTTGATCTGCGCGGGTTGCCGCGGGATTTCCGAGGCGGCGCCATAGCGCCAGCCTTGCGCCAGGTCGACGCCGGCGCGGCGCACCGCTTCCTCGGCGGCCTGGGTCTCCACCATCTCCGCCAGCGTCTGGATGCCGAGCTCGCCGCACAGCTTGACCAGATGCTTGACGAAGGTCGCCTCGCGGCCGCCGGCCTGCAGGTCACGGATGTAGCGGCCGTCGATCTTCACCACGTCGATGCCGAGCTGCTGCAGGTAGGCCAGCGAGGCCGCCCCTGCGCCAAAGTCGTCAAGGCAAACCTCGCAGCCTTCGGCCCTGAGCGCCTGCAGGTGCCGGTCGGCGTGCGCCAGGTCCTCGATGGCCGCGCTCTCGGTGAGCTCGAACATCAACCGTCCGCGCACGCCGGCGTGCGTCTGGATCAGGCGCGAGGCGGCGGCGATGTAGTCCGAGCTCAGGATGGTGCGGCCCGAGACGTTCACCGCCAGCTTCAGGCCCGGGTCCTTGGCCAGCCTGGCGACCGCCTGCTCCAGGATCGCTAGGTCCAGCGGCTCGATCAGGTCCATCTCCTCGGCCATGCGGATGCGCGGGAAGGGGCTCTCCTCCGCGCCGAACCGCACGAGGGTCTCGTGGTGGTGCAGGGCGCCGTCCTTCAGCCGCACGACCGGCTGGAACACCAGCCGGAAGTCGCGCTGCCGGATCGACTCGCCCAGCGCGCCCACCTCGGAGAGCGTCCGCTGCATGGCCTTCGAAAGCGCGTCCGAAAGGCTGACAGCCGCCGCGCCTTCGCCGCCCTCGCGCAGGAAGGCGTCCAGCGAATAGCGAAGCGCCCGGAGCGCCCGGCGGGGATCGGCCTCGCCTCGCAGCGGGATCACGTTCGCGCTCGCCGCCACGCGCGCCTCGAGCCCGGCGTCCAGGAGGGATGCGATGCGCCGAACCAGAGCCTCGGCGGCCTCGCCGCGGTTGCGGATCAGGGCGAAGCGGTCGTCGCCGAGTTCGGTGGCCGCCTGGCCGCCGTGCGCCTGGGCGCGCAGAACGCCGGAGAGCCGCTCATCGAGCCGGGTCCTGTCGGAGCCGCTCGCCTGTTCGCGCGCCGCGCTGAAGCCGGCGAGCTGCACCATGGCCAGCTCCAGCTCCTCGCCGGTCGACTTGGCGGTCTCCATCAGCGCCGAGGCGAGCGCCTCGAAGGATGTGCGGTCCAGCAGACCGCCGGAGCTCTCCAGGCCTTCCGCGGAGGCCCTGGCCAGGGCGCACGAGATCGCGCCTTCGTTCTCCGGAAGCCGGAAGGCCGAGAAAGCGGCCGCATGCGCTGCGCCCTGGCCGTCGTCGGCCAGGCGCACCAGCAGCGGCCCGCCCCTGCAACCGGGATCGAGCCCTTCTAAAAGCGCCTCGACCATCGGCTGGTCGATCGGCTGGATGAAGTCGCGCCATTGCCGGCCGATCAGCTGGATGTCGGCCGATCCGGACAGCGCCTCGCCCGCGCCGATCGCAAAGGCGATCTGGCCCGCTGGCGCGATCTCCAGGAGCAGGTCCGCATTGGCGAACGCAAACCCGAGGAGGCGATGGGACCCGACTTTCAATCAGGGCTCCTGTGACGAGGCCTGGTCAACCTACCCGGGAGGGCTTAACCAGCGGTTTCGCTGGGTTATTCGCCGTTCAGGACGAGGCCCCCAGGCGGCCCCGGCGATGCTGCAGCTTGCGGCGACGGTCCTGCAGCACGGCGAACAGGCGCATGCGCTGGTTCTCGCCCGCCGGCAGCGGCGTGCGGTTCTGCTGGATCTCCAGGTCCTGCTCGGCGTCGCGGGCCAGCTTCTCCATCGCCTTGGGGTCGAGCTGCCACAAAAGGTCGACCAGGTCGGCGACCAGCAGCTCGAGCGTCGCCACCCGTGCGACGAGGTCGTGGTTGCTGGTTCGGATTTCTTCCCTCATCCCCAAGCCTTGGAATACGCGTAGACCGCGCGAAATTTGCGGGCCCACTCGTTAAGGTTTCCATAGCGGGCGACGCCGCCGACCCGGAAGACTGTGGATGAAACGACGCCTCACCGCCCGCGTGCTGCTGTTCGACCCCGCCGGCCGAATCCTCCTCATGAAGGGCCGCCTGCCGGGCCGTGCGGTGGGGGCGTGGTTCACGATCGGCGGCGGCGCCGAGCC
>JAGWSE010000237.1 GCA_028869395.1 Alphaproteobacteria bacterium
AATAGGTTCCGCGCCTCCCGCGGGGCCCGCCTCCCGGGAGAAGACCAAGACAGGTTTCTTGGGGCTATAGCTCAGTTGGTAGAGCGCTTGAATGGCATTCAAGAGGTCAGCGGTTCGACTCCGCTTAGCTCCACCATGAAGGCCCGCCGGCGACCCCGGCGGGCCTTCGCCTTTCCGGCGTTGCTCGCGGGCGGCGCACAGGTCTATCGAGGGCCGCGAATCGTCCGAGGAACGCCATGCCCCGCCCCACTTGCGTCCTGCGTGTCCTGCCGGTGGCGCTCGCCACGCTCGTCCTGGTGGCGGGCTGCGACCGGGCCAAGCCCCGCGCCGGCGCGGGGCCTTCGGGCCCGCTGCCCAACGGCGCCGCGGCGCCCGCGCCGACCTCGTCCACCGTTCCGACGCTGCCCACCTCCACCGAGCCACTGCCGCTCATCCCCGACTGGGCGCAGAGCTACATGGGCAAGACGCTGACCAGCCTCGTTCCGGCGCAATCCACCGACTGCGTGGGCAACACCGACGACGTGGACATGGACTACGCCGGCGCCACGACCGGCGTTAGGATCGAGGGCTGGGGCTGGGACAAGACCGCCAAGGCGCCCGTCGCCCACATCCTGCTGGTCGACGACAAGAGCGGCGAGGTGGTGGGCGCCGGCCAGGCCGGCAAGGCGCGGCCCGACGTCAACAAGGCGCGACCTGAAGTCACCTCGCCCACGACCGGCTGGGAAGCGATCACCTCCCAGACCACCGGCGGCGTCTACGCCTGGGGGGTGATGTCGACGGGCAAGGCGGTCTGCAAGCTGGGTCACATCAACCTCTGACGAGACAACGGGCCGGCAGGGCCGCTACATCATTCCCTAACGCCTCTCGTGTCTCCTGAAGGCCCGCGCCCGGACGAACCCTTGGCCCGCAGCAAGACCTCCGCCGTTCCGAGCTCCGCGCGCCAGGCGCGCGGGCGCCGGCTGTCGCTCGTGGTGCCGATGCACAACGAGGAGCCGGTGCTCGAGACCCTGTTCGCAAGGCTCGACGACACCGTGGGCAGGCTTCCCCTCGACCTGGAGATCGTCTGCGTGGACGACGGCAGCCGCGACGCCACGCTGGAGCTGCTGCGCGCCCGCGCCGCGCGGGACCGGCGCGTCCGCGTGCTGTCGCTGTCGCGCAACTTCGGCAAGGAGGCGGCGCTGACCGCGGGCCTCGAGGCGGCCACCGGCGACATGGTCGTGCCGCTGGACGCCGACCTGCAGGATCCGCCCGAGCTGATCGGCGAGTTCGTGGCGCTGTGGGAGCAGGGCTACGACGTGGTCTACGGCGTGCGCAGCGACCGAACCAGCGACACCGTCCTGAAGCGCACGACGGCGAACGCCTTCTATCGGGTGTTCAACGCGCTCTCCGACTATCCCATCCCGGCCTCGACGGGCGACTTCCGGCTGATGGACCGCTGCGTGATCGAGGCGTTGCGGCGGCTGCCCGAACGCAACCGCTTCATGAAGGGCCTGTTCGCCTGGGTGGGCTTCCGCCAGGTGGGCGTGCCCTACGTGCGGCCGGCGCGCATGGCCGGAACCACCGCCTGGGGCTACCGCAAGCTGTTCCGCTTCGCGATCGACGGAGTGACCGCCTTCACGACCCTGCCGCTGAGGGTCTGGACGCTGGTCGGCATCGGCGCGGCCTTGGTCGCCATTCTCACCGGCCTTGGCCTGATCGTGCGCGTGCTGATCGTCGGGCGCGACGTGCCGGGCTACGCCTCGCTGATGGTGGTGCTGCTGTTCGGGTTCGCGTTGCAGATGATCGCCCTGGGTGTCATGGGCGAGTACATCGGACGCATGTACCAGGAGGTGAAGGGCCGCCCGACCTACCTCGTGAAAGATCGCATCGGCTTCGACGCCTAACGCCATGGAACGCGCCATCTACGACCAGATGCGGATGCTGCAGCAGGACCACTGGTGGTTCGCCGCACGCCGCGAGATCCTGCGCGGCGAGATCGCCCGCCTGCCGCTGCCCAGGCCCGCGCAGATCCTGGAAGCCGGCTGCGGACCGGGCGGCAACCTGGCCATGCTCAAGCGCTTCGGGACGGTGGCGGCGATCGAGCCGGACGAGGCGAGCCGCGCCTACGCCGCGGAGACCAATGCGGTCGATGTCCGCCACGGGCTGCTGCCGCAGGCGGTGCCGGATTTCGGCCGGCCCTTCGACCTGGTGGCCGCCTTCGACGTGATCGAGCACGTGGACGACGACGCCGGCGCGGTGGCCGCGCTCGGGCGGCTGCTCGCGCCCGGAGGATTCTTCATTGCGACGGTCCCGGCCTATGCCTGGATGTGGAGCGACCACGACGCGGCCCACCATCACAAGCGCCGCTATGCCCTGCCGGCGTTCCGGCGCCTGTTCGAGAACGCCGGGCTGAAGGTGCGGCGGGCCAGCCACTTCAATACCCTGCTGTTCCCGCCGATCGCCGCGGTCCGGCTGGCCAATAACGCCGCAGGCCGCCGCAGCGGCGGCGACGAGGCCCTGCCGCGAGAGCCGCTGAACAGGGTGCTGAAGACCGTCTTCGGGCTGGAGCGGGCGCTGCTGCGGGCCGCGGACCTGCCGTTCGGCGTCTCCATCCTCGTGATCGCCGAGCGGACGGGGTGAGCGGCGAGGGCGCCGGACGCACCCTGGTCCGCCAGGGCGGGACCTTCGCCGTGGTGGGCGTTGCCGCCACCGCCGTGCATGCGCTGATGTCGCTGGCCGCCCGCGCGACGCTGGGCGTCACGGCGATCGAGGCGACGTTCGTGGGCTATGTCTGCTCGGTGGGCGTATCGTACCTGGGCAACGCCCGCTTCACGTTCGGGCGCCCCGCCCTGCACGGCCGCCAGTTCCTGCGCTTCCTGGTCGTCTCACTGATCGGGCTCGGCGCGAACCTCGGCATCACCTGGCTGCTGGTCAACCGCCTGGGCTGGCCGTTCAAGGCCGCGCTGGCGGTGGTGGTGGTGGTGATTCCGGCCCTGTCCTTCGTGGCCTCGAAGCTGTGGGCGTTCGCGATCCAGGACGGGGATCAGCCCGGCAGCGCGCCCTCTTAGAGCACGCCCGGCATGCCGCTGGAGTCGTAATAGACGGCTGAGCCGCGCGCGAAATAGTGGCCGACGATCGAGCGGCG
>JAGWSE010000238.1 GCA_028869395.1 Alphaproteobacteria bacterium
CCATCTGGGACGCTGATTTCCTGCTCGGCGAGAAGGATGCGACGGGACAGGACGGCTATGTCCTGTGCGAGATCAACGCGAGCGCGGTGTTTCCAATGCCCGACGAGGCGCCCGCCGCGATCGCCAAGCTCCTTGCGGCGCGACTGGCGCGCGCTGGCCGCAGCCTCGCCGCGCCGCCGGTCGGCTAGGGCGCCGGGCGGAACGCCAGGATCGCCGCGGGCTGGCCGTCCTGCGCCCGCGCGGCGACGAACAGACGATCCAGCCTGCCGACGTAAAGCCCGGTGCGGGCGCCGCGACGGGTCGCGATGTCGCGCGCCTGCGCGTAGCCCGTGCGCAGACGGTCGAACACGTCCACGGCGCCCGCGCCACAGATCGCGTAAAGGCGGTCGCCCTGGCGATTGAAGAAGAGGTCGTCAGCGTCCCCGCAGGTGGAAAGCCTTTGCTCCACCTGCCCCGTCGAGGCCCGGAAGATCACCAGCCTTGCGGGCAGGCGATAGATCACCGCCAGATCACGGCCGTCGCGTCCGATCGCCATCGGGAAGTTGAGCTGCGGACCCCGGTTGCGCCAGCGGGCGACCTGACGCCCGCGGGCGAGGTCGAGGACGGCGATTCCCGCCGCCCCCGGCACGTTCACGTAAGCTCGATCGCCCTCCACCTGGAAGCCCTCGGGGTGGGCCGGCAGTGGCACGGTCCGCACCACGCTATGGTGGATTGGGTCGATGACCGCGAGCGCCTTGCCGAAGGCCACGAACAGCTCGCCCGTCCTGGGCGCCACGCGGATGTCGTCGGCGTCGTCGCCCAGCTTCAGGGCGGCCACGGGCCTGAGGTCGGCGGCGCGATAGAAGCGCAGCATGCCATCGCCACCCGTGGCCACGGCCAACTCGCCGGTCTGGGGGACATAGCCCAGACCTTGCGGCTCCTCGAGACCCCCGATGCGGCCGGCTGTGCGGCCGGTCGTGAGATCGACAGCCTCCACGGAGCCATCGCCCAGCTCGGCCACGAAGAGCCGGCGACCGTCCTGGTCGATCGCCATATGGTCGATGCGCCCCGAGACGCCCGGCAGGGGGATCGTGCGCTCGAGGACCAGCGGCGGCGGTCCCGCCGCGGCGCTGGAGCCGCAGGCCGAGAGGGAAACGAGCGCCGCCGCGCAGGCCAGCGCGATCAGGCCAACGACACGCATGCTCCGGTTCATCTCCCCGCGATCTTCACGTGGTCCAGCGCCGCGCGAAGGCCCCTGCCCTCCTTCGCAGCCTCCTCATTGGCCCAGAAGTGCATGAAGAAGAGCCTCGGTTCGTCGTCGAGCATGTGGTTGTGGATCGCCGTGATTTCGATTCCGGCGGCGCGGAGCGAGCGGATCACGGGGTTCACTTCCTCTGCGGTGAGCACGAAGTCGCCCGTGGTCGCGGCTCTGCCGGCGCCGGTCGGCTGGAAGTTGATGCCGATGGCCGCGCCCATGGGCGGAGGCAGCGGCATGCCGCCGGACCGGGGTGCCTCGGCGCGCGGGATCGAGAATCCATAGACGCCCCCGTTGGCGGTCCCTTTCGCGCCGAGGACGCGGTCGAGCATGTCGGTGTCGAGGGCGAGCGGCGCGGGCTTGACCGCCGGCGCTGCGCCGAGCGGCGTTCCGGTCTTCGCCAGCGCTTCGCGCAGGGCGGCGGCAATCCGCACAGGATCTCCGCGGCCCTCGACATGCATGTACATGGTCGCGGGCGTCGAGCGCAGCAGGTGGTTGTGCAGGGCGGTGATCTCGATCCCGTTCGCCTCCAGGACGTCGATGACCGGATTGACCTCGCTCTGAGTGAGCACGAGGTCGCCCATAACCATCGCCTGGCCACCCGCCTCCTCGTGGAACGCGACCCAGGAGCCCAGCGCGAGCGCCGGCTTGATGGCCACGCCGTCCAGCGTGACCCTCAGGTCGGACCGGGGCATCCCCACGCGATAGACGCCGCCCGCCTGCACGGCGCCGGGCCTCCCCAGCGCCTTGGAGACTGCGCTCCAGTCCGCGGCCCGCACGGGAAGCGCCAGCGCCGCGACACCGAGCGCGCCCATGACAACCATAGCCAGCCTCATTCTGTCCTCTCTCTCAGATGCAATCGAGGCGCGGCGGCGACGCTCGCAAGTCCGCTCGCCAGGGACGGTCCCTGCGAGGTTCCCTGGGACGGTCCGAGAATGTCGAAAAGTCCAGCCAACGGCGAGTTGCACGCGCACGCTCCCACGTCCGCGCCTGCGCGCGGCCGAAGAGCGGGTGCTTGGACGGCAAGCCGTCTTGTCCGGGCGACCCGCGACGGCCCGGCGTATCAACACTATTCCGTCGGGGCCGAGGTCTCAACCCTGAAGCGGCGCCTCTGGCCCCACCTCGGTTGAACCGCCGCCGCCAAGCGGTCTAACTGCGGCCATGGACGAGCAAACCCGACTGATCCACGCCGGAGAGGCGCCGAAGGAGCTTGCGAAGACCGTCGGCCCGCCGATCCAGAAGGGCTCGACCGTCCTGCTGCCGGACGCCCGCGCGCTCTACGACGACCATCACCGCGTCACCTACGGCCGCCAGGGACTGGCGGCGCACGTGGCGCTGCGCGAGGCGCTGGCCGTGCTGGAAGGCGCGGTGGGCGTGGCGCTCTACCCCTCGGGCATCGCGGCGATCACCGGGCCTCTGCTGCAGCTGCTCGCGGCCGGCGACGAGATCCTGGTGGTCGACACCATCTACAAGCCCACCCGCCGGTTCTGCGACCTGGTGCTGAAGCGCTTCGGGGTCGCCACCACCTACTACGACGCCGCCACGCCGCCTGAGCAGCTGGTGGCCGAGGCCTCGGACAAGGTCCGCCTGATCCTGATGGAGAGCCCGGGCTCGCTCTCCTTCGAGATGCAGGACGTGGCCCGCATCGCGGCGCTGGCGAAGGCGCGCGGCATCCTGACCGCGATCGACAACACCTGGGGCGCGGGCCTCATCTACAAGCCGCTGGAGCACGGGGTCGACATCTCGATCCAGGCGCTGACCAAGTACGTCGGCGGCCACTCCGACGTGTTCATGGGCTCGGCCGCGGCCCGCGATCCGGCGCTCGTGCGGGCGCTGGACGACAGCGTGCTGCACGTCGGCTGGGCGGTCTCGCCGGAGGACGCCTACGCCATGCTTCGCGGCCTGCGCACGCTTCCGACGCGCATGGCCCGCCATGGCGAGAGCGGCCTGGCCGTCGCCCGCTGGCTGGCCGGCCAGCCGGAGGTCGTGCAGGTGCTTCATCCGGCGCTCCCCGGCGCCCCGGGCCACGAGCTCTGGAAGCGCGACTATTCGGGCGCCTGCGGGCTCTTCGGCTTCGTCCTGCGCCCCGCCCCCCGCGCGGCGGTGGAGGCCTTCCTCGACGCGCTGGCGATCTTTGGCCTCGGGTTCTCCTGGGGCGGTTTCGAAAGCCTCGCCATCGATTGCGACCCGCAGCTGAAGTCGCGCAGCTTCCGCCATGACTACGGCGGCCCTCTGATCCGCCTGCACATCGGCCTGGAGGCGGCCGACGACCTGATGGCCGACCTGCGCGTGGCGCTGGACGCCTACGCCGCCGCCC
>JAGWSE010000239.1 GCA_028869395.1 Alphaproteobacteria bacterium
CGCATTCTCAACCCGATGGGCGCCCAGGACGCGATCGAGTTCCTGCTCGACAAGCTGCGCTCGTCGAAGAACAACGAGGACTTCTTCCAGTCCATGAACACCTGATCGTCGGAGATCAGAAGTTCAATGAAGTCAAGGGCTTCCGTTATCGGAAGCCCTTGTCAGTTGGAAAATCGGCCCTGTCGCGAATTTTCGGCACGCGGTCGAGCTCAGGTGCGGCCCGCTGCGCGAGGGGCGGCATTTTTGACGAGGTGTGTTCGCCGCGCCGTTCCCGCCTTACGGGTGGCGCCGGGTCAGGCCCGGTGTTTCACGTGAAACAGCGGTATGACCGCCCGGGAACCCGCCTATGGTATGAGCAGGCTCGCGCCTATGGTCGCGCGGGAGGCCAGCGCCTCGTGCGCCCTTCGCGCCTCCGCCAGCGGGAAGGTCTGGCCGATCTCGACCTTCACCTTGCCGGAGGCGACTATCTCGAACAACGCCGCGGCGCTCTCGTCGAGGTCCGGCGTGGTGGCGATGTAGTCGAAAAGTGTCGGGCGCGTGAAGAACAGGGAGCCACCGCGCGACAGCCGGAGCGGCTCGACGGCGGGCGCCGGACCGGAGGCGTTGCCGAAGCTCACAAACACCCCGCGCCGCGCCAGGCTCGCCAGCGTGCCCTCGAAGGTATCCTTGCCCACTGAGTCATAGGCCACCGGTACGCCCTGGCCGCTGGTGATCCGGCGGACCTCCTGGGCGAAGTCCTGCTCGCGGTAAAGGACGACATGGTCGGCCCCAAGCTCACGCGCCCGCTCCGCCTTTTGCTGTGAGCCCACGGTCGCGATGACCTCGGCCCCGAGGGCCTTGGCCCACTGCACCATGATCTGGCCGACGCCGCCGGCGGCGGCATGGATCAGCACGGTCTGACCGGGCTTCACCGGATAGCACCGCCGGAGCAGGAATTCCGCGGTCATGCCCTTCAGCAGGGCGGCGGCCGCGGTGCGCGCGTCGACGCCCACCGGAGGCTTCACGGCGCGGTCCGCCGGAACCACGTTGTACTCGGCATAGGCGCCAAGCGGCCCACCCGCATAGGCGATCGGATCGCGGGCCTTGAACCGGGTGACGCCGTCGCCGACCGCCTCGACCACGCCGGCCGCCTCGGAGCCCAGGCCCGAGGGCAGCTTCACGGGATAGAGGCCGCCCCGCTGGTAGGTGTCGATGAAGTTGATCCCGATGGCCTCGTGCCGCACAAGGACCTGGCCGGGACCGGGTTTCGGCTTCTCGGTGTCGACCAGCTGGAGAACGTCGGGCCCGCCGGTCGCCTCGAAACGTATGGCGCGCATGGCTCAGCCCAGATGCTTTTCGAAGAACTGCAGGGAACGGCCGCCGGCCAGGCGAGCGTCGGCCTCGTTATAGTGCTCTCCGCCGGGTCGGGCGAAGGCGTGGTTGCGCCCCGGGTAGGTGTAGATCTCGATGTTCGGATGGTCCTTTAGCGCCTGCAGGATCACCTTCTGCGCCGGCTTCGGCACGAACTGATCCTCCTCGGCGATGTGCAACAGAAGCGGCCGGGTCAGCTTCTCGGCCTCGCCGACGCGGTTCTCGATGCCTACGCCATAGTAGGAGATGCTGGCGTCCGCGTCGGTGCGGGTCGCGGTCAGGAAGGCGAGGAGGCCGCCCAGGCAGAAGCCGACCGCGCCGACCTTGCCGCTGCACTGCGGGTCCCTGCGGACCTGGTCGATGGTGGCGCGGATGTCGCGCACGCCCAGGTCGACGTCGAAGGCGTTGAACAGCTCGAACGCTCTCTTCCACTCCGCCTCCGACTTGTCGGTGATGTCGATGTCCGGCTCGATGCGCCAGAAGAGGTCGGGACAAATGGCCAGGTAGCCCTGGCCGGCCAGCCCGTCGGTGATGTCGCGCATCACCTGATTGACCCCGAAGATCTCCTGGATGACGACGACGGCCGGCGCGGAGGCCGCCTTGGGCCTGGCCACATAGGCAGAGAAGGATCCGTCCTTGGTCTTGATGGTCGTGCGCTCGCCCATGGGCCCGCCTCCGGTATGACTGGGGAATGAGCCTACTAGCGCGACAGGCCGCCGCACGGCCATATGGAATCCTGTTTTGGCGGCCCTGGAGACGACCATGAAGATGAGCATCGAAGTCGACTGCACGCCGGAGGAGGCGAGGCGGTTCCTGGGCCTGCCGGACGTCAGCGCGCTCAACGAGGCGTTGGTCAAGGAGATGCAGGCGCGGTTGTCGGCGAACATCGCTGCGCTTGCGCCGGATGAGCTCATGAAAAGCTGGATGGCCTTCGGCGCCGGCGCCCAGGAACAGTTTCGCAAGTTCATGGAGGCGGGGCTGTCCGCCGCGCCGAAGGCATGACGGAAACCATCTTCGCGCCCGCCACCGCGGCGGGTCGTGCGGCGGTTGCGGTGCTGCGCGTCTCCGGGCCGAAAGCGGCCATGGCTGTGGGAGCGCTGGCGGGGGACGTGCCCACGGCGCGGGTGGCGTCGCTGCGGCGGCTGTTCGACGTAGACGGTCGGCCGATCGACACCGCCCTGGTGATCTGGTTCGAGGGACCCGCGAGCTACACGGGCGAGGACAGCGCCGAGTTCCACGTCCACGGCGGCCCGGCCGTGGTGGAAGCCTTGATCGGGGCGCTTACGGCGCTCGGCCTCAGGCTGGCGGAGCCGGGGGAGTTCACCCGCCGGGCCTTCGAGAACGGCAAGCTCGATCTGACGCAGGCAGAGGCCGTGGCCGACCTGATCGAGGCCGAGACGGAACAGCAGCGCCGGCAGGCGCTCGAACAGCTGGGCGGCCGTCTCTCCGAGGTGCAGGCGCGCTGGCGCGAAAGCCTGACCGAGGCCCTGGCCATGTTCGAGGCTGCGGTCGATTTTCCCGACGAAGAGGTTCCGGCCGACGTCGCCGCCCGCGCGCGCCCCGTTCTCGAGGCCCTCGCCGACGAACTGGAGGCCGCCGCCGCCGACGTTTCACGTGGAGAGCGGGTGCGGGAAGGCTACCGCGTGGCGCTGCTGGGTGCGCCGAACGCCGGCAAGAGCACCCTGCTCAATGCGCTGGCGGGACGCGATGCGGCGATCGTCACCGCGACGCCCGGCACCACGCGCGACATCATCGAGGTACCGCTGGTCCTCGCCGGCTACAAGCTGCTGCTGGCCGACACCGCGGGGCTGCGCGAGACGGAGAACGAAGTCGAGGCGGAGGGCGTCCGCCGCGCCCGCGCCTGGGCAGAGGGGGCGGCGCTTCGGCTGTGGCTGGTGGACGGGTCGGGCGTAGAGGCCGTGGAGACTCCGCGCGAGCTGCAGCCCGGCGACATTTGCGTGATCACCAAGCGCGACCTGCCGGAGAACGAGGCGGCGTGGCGCGCGGCCGATGGGGCGCGGGAGCGGGGGCTCTCCGTGGGTGCCGTCACGGCCAGGAGCCCGAACGACGTGGCCTGGCTCAAGTCGCTACTGTCTGAGAAAGTGGTGGATGCCCTGGCCGGGGCCGAGCCACCGCCCGCGACCCGGCTGCGTCACCGAGAGCTTCTCACCGAGGCGGCCGCGCGCCTGCGCCGGGCGCTCTTGGAGGCCGATCACCTCGAGCTGGCTGCGGAAGACGTGCGCCTCGCGGCCCGGGCGCTTGACCGGATCACCGGGCGGATCGACCCGGAATCGGTTCTCGGCCGCATCTTCGCGTCCTTCTGCATCGGGAAGTGAAGCCTCTTCCCGCCGAGCCGATTGTTTCACGTGAAACAGGGCTCGACCTCAAAGGAGATCCGCGCGGCCTGGAGAGTGAACCGCGCGGATCCGGCCTAGGCCTTGGCCCACCGGCTGCGCGGTCCCGCTGCAGAGGTTGGGGGCTCGCTTGCAATCGGGAGAGGATTGCGCATCCGGTTGTCCATGAGGTGGGCGGCCAAGCTTCCCACCGGAAGTCCTGTGGCGCAAATGTCGCACCCGGGGCGCGGCTACGGGAAGGGGACGGCGTCGTTTCACGTGAAACGTCGCGCCCTTTCGACTATATGAGCCCGCTCACATGGCCGGCCACGACTTGACCTTCGACGTGATCATCATCGGCGGCGGACACGCCGGCTGCGAAGCCGCCGCCGCCGCCGCGCGGTTCGGCGCGCGCACCCTGCTGCTCACCCACAAGATCGAGACGATCGGCGAGATGAGCTGCAATCCGGCGATCGGCGGCCTGGGGAAGGGACATCTGGTCCGCGAGATCGACGCCCTCGACGGCGTGATGGGGCGGCTCGCCGACCGCTCCGGCATCCAGTTCCGGCTGCTGAACCGCTCGAAGGGCGCCGCCGTCCGCGGGCCGCGCGTCCAGATCGACCGGCGTCTGTACCGGGCGGCGATGCAGGGGGAACTGCTCGGCGCGCCCAACCTGACGGTGAGGGCGGAGGCGGTCGAGGACCTGAGCGTGACCGACGGCCGCGTGGCCGGCGTCGTAGGCGCGAGCGGCGCGATCTACGCCGCGCCGCGCGTTGTGCTGACCACGGGCACGTTCCTGAAAGGCGTGATCCACCGCGGCGATGAGCGTATCCCCGCGGGCCGGGTGGGCGATGCGCCCGCGATCGGACTGTCCGACCGGCTCTACGGCCTGGGCTTTGCAATGGGACGGCTGAAGACCGGCACGCCCGCGCGCCTGGACGGAAAGACCATCGCCTGGGCGCGGCTGGAGATGCAGCCGGGCGACGACGAACCGGTGCCGTTCTCGTTCCTGACATCCGCGATCACCACCCCGCAGATCGAGTGCGGCGTCACCTGGACGACGGAAGAGACGCACCGGATCATCGCCGAAAGGCTCGGCGAGTCAGCCGTTTACGGCGGCCGGGTGTCGAGCCGAGGGCCGCGCTACTGCCCCTCGATCGAGGACAAGGTGGTCCGCTTCCGCGACAAGACGAGCCATCAGGTGTTTCTCGAGCCGGAAGGCCTCGACGACGACACCGTCTATCCGAACGGCATCTCGACTTCGGTGTCCGCCGAGACGCAGGACGCCTTCCTGCGCACCATCCCCGGGCTCGAGCAGGTGGCGGTGAAGCGCTACGGCTACGCCATCGAATACGACTACGTGGACCCGCGGGAGCTCTATCCGACGCTGGAGACCAAGCGCCTGCCCGGTCTCTACCTCGCCGGCCAGATCAACGGCACGACGGGCTACGAAGAGGCGGGCGCTCAGGGCCTGGTCGCGGGCCTCAACGCCGCGCGGGCCGCGGCCGGCTCAAGCTCCGCCGAGTTCGCCCGCGACGAGGCCTACATCGGCGTGCTGATCGACGACCTCGTCACCCGTGGGGTGACCGAGCCCTACCGCATGTTCACCTCTCGCGCCGAGTTCCGCCTCACGCTGCGCGCCGACAACGCCGACCAGCGGCTGACCGGCAAGGGCCTCGATCTGGGTGTGGTCGGCCCGGCGCGGGCGCGGGCGTTCGGCGAGAAAGCCAAGGCGCTGGAGGCGGCGCGGGCCCGGGCCGAGGCGATGTCGCTCACGCCGGCGGAAGCGGCGAGGGCGGGCCTGCCAGTCAAGGCCGACGGGCAGCGGCGAAACCTCGTTCAGCTCCTCGCCTATCCCTCCATCGGCTTCGACGACCTGGCGCGAATCTGGCCCGAGATCGCAGCGTGGCCGGAGCCGGTGCGCGAGCAGGTGGAGATCGACGCAGCCTACGCCGGCTATCTGGACCGTCAGGCGGCCGATGCGGCGGCGTTCCGGCGCGACGAGGACCTGCGCCTTCCGGCTGACCTGGACTACGGCACGGTCGGGGGCCTGTCCAACGAGGTTCGGGAAAAGCTGAGCGCGATCAAACCTTTGACCCTGGGTCAGGCGGCCCGGATCGAAGGCGTGACGCCCGGCGCGCTGACGGCGCTGCTGGCCCATGTCCGTCGTCGCGCGGCCTGAGGCCGTGGCCGAGCCGCAGTCCGTCACCGACGCCGAGAGCTTCGGCGCCGTGAGCGGAGCGACGCCGGCGCAGGTCGCCGATCTGGAACGCTACCGCCAGATGCTGGCGGAGCGGAACGAGGTCATGAACCTGGTGGGGCCCGCCACCCTCGCCGACTTTTGGAACCGGCACGCGTGGGATTCCGCGCAATTGATGAAGCTGTCACCGGACACCACGACCTGGGCCGACCTGGGCGCCGGGGCCGGCCTGCCTGGCCTCGTTCTCGCCATCCTGGGCAAGGACCGCCCGGGGTTCCACGTCCACCTCGTCGAGAGCATGGCCAAGCGCTGCCGCTTCCTCACCGAAGTGGTCGCGGCGCTCGGCCTTCCGGCCACCGTGCACAACGCGCGGGCGGAAAACCTGAACCTTGCTGTGGACAGCGTCACTGCGCGCGCTTGCGCCCCGCTCCATCGCCTGCTCGGGTATGCTCGGCCCTACCTGGCCAAGGGCGCGACAGGCTGGTTCCTCAAGGGTCAAGATGTTGCGTCCGAGGTGGAAGAGGCTACAAGATATTGGGACATAGAGGCTGAGATCGTGCCGTCGCTAAGCGACCCGAGAGGCCGGATCGTGCGCGTGAGGAGGTTGCGTCGTGCCCGCAAAGCCTGACCGCGGCTTACGCGTCCTTGTGGTCGCCAACCAGAAGGGCGGGGTCGGCAAGACCACGACGGCCATCAACCTGGGCACGGCGCTCGCCGCTGTCGGCGAGAAGGTGCTGCTGATCGACGCCGATCCGCAGGGCAACGCCTCCACCGGCCTGGGCGTCGGCCGCGCCCAGCGCAGGACCACGCTCTACGACGTGTTGATGGGCGAGAAGCCGCTTACAGAGGCGATCGTGGCCACGTCCGTGCCGGGCCTCGACCTGACGCCCTCGGACCCGGACCTGTCGGGCGTCGAGCTCGAGCTCGGGAACGCGCCCCGGCGCTCCTACAAGCTGCGCGACGCGCTGCACGCCATCCGCGAGGCGGGCGAATACAGTTATGTGCTCATCGACTGCCCGCCGTCGCTCGGCCTGCTCACCGTCAACGCCATGGCCGCGGCCGATGCGGTGCTGGCGCCGCTGCAATGCGAGTTCTTCGCCCTGGAGGGCCTGACCCAGCTGATGCGCACCATCGACCTGGTGCGCGGCAGCCTGAACCCGAACCTCGAGATCCAGGGCATCGTCCTGACCATGTACGACCGGCGCAACAGCCTGTCGGAGCAGGTCGCGGGCGACGTGCGCGCCCACTTCGGCGACGTCGTCTACCAGACGGTGATCCCGCGAAATGTGCGGGTCTCGGAGGCGCCGTCGTTCGGAAAGCCGGCGCTGGTCTATGATCTGAAGTGCGCCGGCAGCCAGGCCTATCTGAAGCTCGCCCGCGAGGTCGTCCTGCGCGAGAGACAGCGACGCAAGGCGGCGTGAAGGGAGCAGTGATGGCGGAGAGCCGAAGAGGATTGGGGCGCGGGCTTTCGGCCCTCCTTGGCGAGGCCGAAGAGGGTCAGGCGGCGGCGCCCGGCGAGCGCCCGGCCGGCGAGGGCGCGCGCGAGATCCCGATCGAACTCATCCAGCGCAATCCCGAGCAGCCGCGGACGCTGTTCGCCGAAGAGGACCTGGAGGAGCTTGCCGCCTCGATCCGCGCGAAGGGCGTGCTGCAGCCGATCCTGGTGCGCCCATCGCGGACCGCCGGCGAATTCCAGATCGTGGCTGGCGAGCGCCGCTGGCGCGCCGCCCAAAGGGCGGGGCTGACGTCGGTCCCCGCGCTGGTGCGTCAGATGGGCGACAACCAGGCCTTCGAGATCGCGATCGTCGAGAACGTCCAGCGCAGCGACCTCAATCCGCTGGAAGAGGCCAAGGCCTACGCCGCCCTGATGGGCCGGATGCAGTACTCTCAGGACGAGACGGCCAAGGTGGTCGGCAAGAGCCGCAGCCACGTGGCCAACACCCTGCGGCTGGCGGTGCTGCCGCCGGGCGTGCAGGAACACCTGATGGCGGGCCGCCTCACGGCCGGACACGCCCGGGCGATCGCCACCGTGGAAGACCCTGAGGCGCTCGCCGACATCATCGTCGCGCGCGGTCTGTCGGTGCGCGAGGCCGAGGCGCTGGCGAAGGGGGACTCGGCCCGACCGAAGAAGGCCTCCGGCCCGCGCAAGGCTCCCAAGGACGCGGACACCCAGGCCCTGGAGGTCGACCTGGAGGATGCGCTCGGCATGTCGGTCGAGGTCAACGATCGCGGCGGGGCAGGGGAGCTGAAGATCCGCTACGCCACCCTCGAGCAGCTCGACGAGCTGTGTCGCCGGCTGACGCGCGCTTGACGCTCTCCGAGGGCCCGCGCGTCCTGCTGCGCCGCATCGAGCGCGGCGACCTGGAGGGCGCGGCGGGTTTTCAGTACACGCTCTCGATCCTGGAGCCCCTGACCCACGTGGCCCGGCTCACCGACCTGTTCGAGCAGACAGGCTTCTGGACCGAGGACGCCGGCGCCGTGGTGATCGAGGCGGAGGGGCGCATGGTGGGCACAATGCAGTTCTACCGCTCGGGCGCGTGCATCCACGGCTACGAGATCGGCTACATCCTGCATTCCGAGGCCGACCGCGGGAAGGGCTACGCGGCGGAGGCGGTGCGGCTCTTTTCGGACTATCTGCTGGCGGAGCGGCCCGGCCTGCATCGGCTGCAGCTCATCATCGAGACCTGGAACGAGGCCTCCGCGCGAGTCGCCGAGGCGTGCGGCTACGAACGGGAAGGCGTGCTGCGCAAGGCCGGCTATAGCCAGGCCGACGACCCGCCGGACTGCTGGATCTATTCGCGGGTGAGGTGAGAGCGGGCAGGAGAGGTCCTACAGACCGAGTCTTCTGGCGCGGCCGGCGATGGTCAGGGCGAGACGCTGGGCGATGAGCTGGTCGGGGGAGCCGGCGCTCTTGCACGCACGGTCGGCGGCCAGCACATCGGGTTGCAGCCTGTCGAGCTCGTCGATGGACCAGGCCCGGGCCTGCCTCAGGAACTCGCGCTCCTGCTTCCAGAACACCCCGGAAGCTTTCGCTGCCTCCTGCAGGCCTGCGCCGGCCTTGTGCAGCGTCAGCACCCGGCGAAGCTTGCCCAGATGCATGCCGATCGCGCGCACCGCGGCAGGACCGGCCTCGCCTTCCTGAGCCGCCCGCCGCAGGCCGGCCTGGGCGTCCGCGAGACGGCCCCCGAAGGCGTCGGCCGCGGCGTCGAGCAGGGAGGCTTCCGGCTCGACGCCGAAGAAGTCCTCGAGATCGGCCGGGGTGGCCGTGGCGCCGCTGCCCGGCCCGAGGTAGAGCGCCAGGCGCTCGATCTCCTGGCGGGCGACGCCGCGCTCCCGCGGCAGGCGGGCGACAAGAAGCCCCAGCGCGTCGGCGGTCAGACCCACGCCGTCCCTCGCGAGCAGTTCGCGCACCAGCCGCGCGACATCGCCCGGCTCGTCCTCGTAGCAGGGGATGGTGGCGCAGCTGTCCACCTTCTCGCCGGTCTTGCGCAGGTCCGAGGCGCGGCCGAGCGCCCCGGCTTCGATCAGCAGGAAGGCGTCGGGATTGAGCTCGCCGGCGGCGTGCCGCGCAAGCGCCTCGGCGGCGGTCTTGTCGGGTCCGGTCTTCTCCGAGGTCATCCGCAGCCGGATCAGGCGCCGGCCGCCCATCAACGACTGGGCCGCAAGCTCGCTCTCCAGACGGCCGGAATCGGCCTCGAGGTCGCCGTCGGTGAGCTGGGCGACGTCGAACGGATCGTCCGGATCCTTAGCGACCGCTCGGGCGAGCTCATGACCGCGGTCGCGCACGACGCCGAGGTCGGGGCCGTAGATCAGCGCGGCGCGGACGGACGGTTCCGGAGCCTTCAGGAACCGCTCGATGTCCGGCCGGCGCTTGAGGATCATTCGTCGGAGGCAGGCGTGGTCGTGTAGGCAGGCTCACCGACCGGAGGGGCCGGCGGAACGATCGAGTGCTTCGCTGCCGGCATTCCGGTGGCCATCCAGGCGGCGAGCTCGATCTCGATGCGGCGAGCCGCCTCCTGGGCGGCGCGGTCCTGCGCGTCCTCCTGCGCGGCCACCGAGGCGTAGGGCTGGTCTGGCGAGTCGTAGGTGAGCTCGACGTGCACCATGCCATTCTTCTCCGTCGCGCCGGACGCGGCGTCGGTCAGCTGGTAGGCGGCGGTCAGCACGTACTCGTAGCGAGTGGCGACGTTGTCGACGCGCACGCCGCGCGGATAGCGGGTCTCCGCCAGTTGCAGGTGCATCCGGTACTTGGGCGACAGGTCGCGGTTCTTGCCGAAGGCGTCATCGAGATGCTCGCGGATCAAGAAGCCGGTGCGGCCTTCCGGCGCCACCACGTCGATGGCCGCCAGCTTCGGCACGACGCGGTCCTGCGCATACAGCGGCGCGAACCCGCAGCCGGCCAGCCCCACGGCTGCCGCGGCGAGGAGGGCGAAGGGCGCGAGCCGCTTCACCGCTCAGGCCGCCACGATGTTGACGATGCGATCCTTCACCACGATCACCTTGCGGATAGTCAGGCCCTCAAGGCGCCGTGCGATCTCCGGATCGTCAAGCACGATCTTTTCGACCTCGGCGGGTTCTGCCCCGGCCGGTGCAGTGATCTCGCCGCGCCGCTTGCCGTTCACCTGCACGGGCAGGACCTTCTGCGCGTCCTCGGTGAAGGCCGGATCGTAGGCCGGCCAGGCCGCCTCCACGACCATCCCCTTGCCCCCGATGCGTGCCCAGCACTCTTCCGCCAGGTGCGGCGTGAAAGGCGCGACCAGCCGGGCGAAGGCCGACAACGCCTCGGCGCGCGCGGCCAGCACGGCCGGCGACGCGTCCTTGGCCGGGTTGCCCTTCAGGAGGTTCAGGAATTCGTAGAGGCGGGCGATCCCCGAATTGAACCGGAAGCTCTCGATCGCTTCGGTGACCGCCTTGACCGTCCGGTGGGTCATGCGGCGGATCGCGAGCGCCGCCTCGTCGTCGGCGCCGGCGCTCCGGACTTCCGCGGGCTGGCTGTCGAACTCTTCCCAGACGCGGTTGACGAAGCGCCAGGCGCCCTGAACCCCGCCGGTGGTCCACTGGACGTCCCGCTCGGGCGGGCTGTCGGAGAGCACGAAGAGCCGCGCCGCGTCGACGCCGTAGACGTCGAAGATCTCCTCCGGCGCCACGGTGTTCTTCTTGGACTTCGACATCTTCTCGACGTCGCCGATCACCACCGGTTCGCCGACCCCGCCCAGGATCGCGCGGCGAGTCTTGCCCTCGTGGATGATCTCCACTTCGGCCGGCTCCAGCCATTCCCCGCTCTGCCGCCGGTAGGTTTCGTGGGTGACCATGCCTTGCGTGAACAGTCCTGCGAACGGCTCGCGCACCGAGAGGCGACCCTCGTCGGCCAGCGCCTTGGTCATGAAGCGGGCATAGAGCAGGTGCAGCACCGCGTGTTCGATGCCGCCGATGTACTGGTCGACCGGCATCCAGTAGTCGGCCGCCGCCCTGTCGATCGGCTCGCCGGCCATCGGGTCGGTGAAGCGGGCGAAGTACCAGGAGCTGTCGACGAAGGTGTCGAGGGTGTCCGTCTCGCGTTCCGCCGGGCCGCCGCACTTCGGACAGCTCGTGTGCTTCCAGCGCGGATGACGCGCCAGCGCATTGCCGGGCTTGCCGAACTCCAGATCGTCCGGCAGGGCCACGGGCAGGGCGCTCTTGGGCAGCGGGACCATGCCGTCCCTGGGACAGTGCACCACCGGGATCGGGCAGCCCCAGCCGCGCTGGCGGGCCACGCCCCAATCGCGCAGCCTAAAGACCGTCGCGCCCTCGCCGTCGCCCTGCGCCTCGACCCGCTCGATCGCCTTGGCCTTGGCGGTCTCGATGTCGAGACCGTCCAGGAACTGCGAATGGAAGATCGCGCCCGGGCCCACATAGGCCTCGTCGCCGACGTCGAAGGTGGCGGGATCCGCGCCCGGCGGCAGGACGACAGCCCTAACGGGCAGGTCGTACTTGCGGGCGAAGTCCAGGTCCCTCTGGTCGTGCGCCGGGCAGCCGAAGATCGCGCCCGTGCCGTAGTCCATCAGGATGAAGTTCGCGATCCAGACCGGCAGCTCCCAATGCGCGTCGAACGGGTGCTTCACCTTCAGGCCGGTGTCGTAGCCTTCCTTCTCCTGGGTCTCGATCTCGGCTTCCGAGACCGCGCCCTTGCGGCACCTCTCGACGAAGGCGGCGGCCTTCGGGTCGCGCGCGGCGGCCAGCTGCGCCAGCGGATGATCCGCCGCCACGGCCACGAAGGAGGCGCCGTAGAGGGTGTCGGGGCGGGTCGTGTAGACCTCGACGCCGTCGGCCGCGCCCGACGGCGGCTCGCCCGCGAACCGGAAGACCATCTTCAGGCCCTTGGAGCGGCCGATCCAGTTCTCCTGCATGACCCGCACCTTTTCGGGCCAGCGGTCCAGCGTGGCGAGGTCGTCCACCAGCTGGTCGGCATAGTCGGTGATGCGGAAGAACCACTGGTTCAGCTTGCGTTTCTCGACCACCGCTCCGGAGCGCCAGCCGCGACCATCCACGACCTGCTCGTTGGCCAGAACCGTCTGGTCGACAGGGTCCCAGTTGACGGTGGCCTCGCGGCGATAGACGAGCCCGCGTTCGTAGAGCTCAAGGAACAGCGCCTGCTGCTGGCCGTAGTAGGCCAGGTCGCAGGTCGCGAATTCGCGCGTCCAGTCGATGGACAGGCCCAGCTGCTTCAGCTCATCGCGCATGCGGGCGATGTTGTCGTAGGTCCAGCCCCTGGGGTCGACGCCGCGCTCCATGGCGGCGTTCTCGGCGGGCAGGCCGAAGGCGTCCCAGCCCATGGGGTGCAATACGGAGAAGCCGCGGGCGCGCTTGAACCGGGCGATCACGTCGCCCAGGGCGTAGTTGCGCACATGGCCCATGTGGAGGCGTCCCGATGGATAGGGGAACATCTCCAGCACGTAGTACTTGGGCTTGGACTTATCGATCGAGGCCTTGAACGCCTCGGCGTCGGCCCACGCCTTGCGCCACTTGGGCTCGGTTTCTTTCGGATTGTAGCGGACCATGATCGGGCGGCTTTGGACTGGAGTTGAGGGTCCGGTCAACCGCTTCGATCAAGCGCGCGGCGACCTTCGAACGTGGAAGGGCCTCAGCCCTTGATGTTCGAAAGTCGAAGCTGGCGCGCGCGGGTCAGGATGGCGTTCTCCAGATCGATCTCGGTCTGGTTGGCGGCCGGGGAGTCGACCCAGTTTCCGGAGGCGTCCTTGATCTGCTTGTATACGGTCACGTTCAGGCCGTCGGCGCGCAGGCGTGAATCCAGGATGTAGACGGTGCACTTGAAGCGCTCGTCCGGCTTCTCCGGGTTGGTGTACCAGTCGGTGATGATCACCCCGCCGTAGGGGTCCGCCGAAGCCAGCGGCATGAACGCGAGCGTGTCCAGCGACGCGCGCCAGAGATAGCCGTTGACCGACACGGAGGCGGCCTGAGACGGGTTGGGGACGTTGCCGCCCCTGCCGAACAGGTGGGGGGTGGAGCAGGCCGTCAGGCCCAGGGCGGAGATCACCGCCGCGCCGGCGGCGACCCGCCGCAAACTCGCTCCGCGCACAAACGGCATCTGCATCCGTCTCCAAATCGAATTCCCGCGGCGGCTCGCACTTCGAGCGCCACGGCGCCGCCCCGCGCCGCGCCCTCTATAACAACGCCCTTGCCGGCGCCAAACAGGAATTAAGTGACCCATCGGCCACAGCGGCGAAGCTTGTCGCCTCGATTCCGCCCCTGTGGCGTCGTACTGAGTTGACCGTTTCCCCTTGGGGAATCTAATCGGCCTCGACTGTGCGGACGAGTAGCATTTTACAAAGCCGTCGCGGTCACGAGGGACCAGATCGTTGGGTATGTCGGCGCGTTATATCGCGGGAATGATCGGCGTGGCCGCCCTTCTGGGCGCCACGGCTGGCGCCGCGCACGCCGCGGAGCCGCCGAAGGGCGCCGATTTCACCGTCCATCCGGACTCCAGCCTTGCGGCCGGCGCGAAGACCATGAAATGGGACGCCGCCCGCGGCCGCTGGGGCGTCACCCTCAATCTGCAGCAGCCCGAGACCCGCGAGGGGACCTGGAACGACGTGCAGGCCGGCGCCTACTACCGGATCACGCCCTCCTTGCGGGTCGGCGGCGCGGTGGCCCTGGGCGCGCAGCAGCCGCAGCCCGGCCCCAACAAGCTTACCCCGGATGCGGGCCAGCCGCGCGTCCGGCTAGAGACCCAGTTCAAGTTCTAGGATCGGGGCCGAAACCCCTCCACCGCCGCCAGACCCACCAGGCCCGCGTCGACCAGACGGCGGGCCGTTTGATTGCTGACCCCGCCCAGTGCGTAGACCGGCAGGCCGGCCCCGCGGACGAGCGCGGCGAGCCGCATCGGCCCGATCGGCGCGCCGGCAGAGGGGCTGCGGCTCGCGAACACCGCCGAGACGACCGCTGCGTCCGCGCCGGAACGCCGGGCCCTCAGCGCCGCGGGCAGGGAGTGGGCCGCGCAGGTCACGATCCAGCCGGGCCGAAGGGACTTGAGGGTGCGGCTCTTGGCCGCCGCCCGTTCGGGCAGGTGAACACCGTGAGCGCCAATGCGCGCCGCAAGCGCGGGATCCGCGCCCACCAGCAGCTTCAGGCCACGCGCCACCGCGATCCGCTTCAGTCGCCGCCCCTGCTCGTCCGCATCGACCGCGCCGAACGCCCGGAAAACGATCCCGGCGCCCCGCGGCAGGGCGGCGGCGATCGCCTCCGGGTCAGGCGTCCGCGCGGGATCGGTGAAGAACAGCAGGTGGGGCAAGGCCTTCCGTGGTCGCGCAGCGCGATTTAAGAGCGCGGCGGTCCGCTTCATGGTCCAGAAGGTCGTAATGGCTGAGGTCTCCGGTTACCGAGATGTCGTCGCCCGGATCGCGCGCGCCGCGCAAGCCTGCGGCCGCGCGCCGGCCACGATCACCCTCGTGGCGGTCTCCAAGCAGCAGCCCTGGGAAGCCATCGAGCCGGTGCTGGCCGCCGGCCAGACCGTGTTCGGCGAGAACAGGGTGCAGGAGGCCGTGGCCAGGTGGGAAGGCAAGTCGCGGGGCCTGACGCTGCACCTCATCGGGCCGCTGCAGACCAACAAGGCGAGGGAGGCGGTAGGCTTCTTCGACGTGATCGAGACGCTCGACCGCGAGAAGCTGGCCCGCCTCCTGGCCGAGGAAATCCAGAAGCAGGGCCGCTCGCCAAGGCTCTTTGTCCAGGTCAACACCGGGGAGGAGCCGCAGAAGGCGGGCGTCCTTCCCGCGGAGGCCGACGCCTTCATCGAACTGTGCCGCAGGAGATATGGCCTCGAGCCGCAGGGCCTGATGTGCATCCCGCCCGCCGACGAGCCCCCCGGCCCGCATTTCGCGCTGCTGGCCAAGATCGCCGAGCGGAACGGCTTGGAGAAACTCTCCATGGGCATGAGCGACGACTTCGAGACCGCCATCCGCCTCGGGGCGACGAGCGTGCGGGTGGGCTCGGCGATCTTCGGAGCGCGGCAGCCTCGGGGCGGTTAAGCACGAGCCGAAGCGGTGACCACCCCGGCTGCGATCAGCGCTCCGCCGCCAGCGCGTTTCGACCAGAGCATGGCCTTGGGCGTCCTCAGCCAGCGCGTGGCGTGCGAGGCGGCGAGCGCATAACTCGCGTCCGTGCACGTCACCACGCCGACGAAGGTCGCCACGAGGATGGTCGCCTGCAGCAGGTAAGGGCCATGCACGCTGATGAACTGCGGGGCGAAGGCGACGAAGAAGACGATGGTCTTCGGGTGGAAGGTCCCGACCGCGACATTGCTCCAGAAGGCGACCGCCGGCCGGATCGGCGGCGGGGCCGTACTGGCGGCCTCGGTGGCGGGGCGCGCCTTCCAGACAGTCAGCACGCCGAGGCCCACCAAGTAAAAGGCGCCGGCCCACTTCAAGATCGAGAAGGCGAGCGCGGAGGCGGCCAGGATTGCGCCGGCCCCGGCGAGCGACAGGGTCATGGCGATGGCGTTGCCGACCGACATGCCCCCCACAGAGGCCAGCGCCGAGCGCTTCCCTGAGCTCAAGGCATAGCCGACGATGGCCGTAACCCCCGGTCCCGGGATCAGCCCCATGACGGCGGACGCCGCCGCAAAGCCCAGCCAGACGCGCCAATCCATGGGCGCCAAATAGCAGAGTTGGGCCGTCTCGTCAGGCAGCGGCGATTTCGACGGTGTCGCCCGGTCCTGCGGCCTTCAGCACCGCCTCCAGGTCCTCGGCTGACAGCGCCACGCACCCCTCGGTCGGTTCGTAGCCGTCGCGCGCGATGTGCATGAAGATGCAGGAGCCCATGTAGGGCCTGGGCGGATCGTCGTTGTGGCCCAGCACCACCACGCGGTCGTAGAGCCGGTCGTCCCGCCACAGTTTCTCGAAGCTGCCCCGGTAGGGCAGCTTGACTGGCCTGTTGTAGTTCGGCTCGTCCTGCGGATCGTCGGACCAGCCGTCGTCGCGGGCGATCGGCTCCTTCGGAAGGGCGGTGTCGGGCTCGCCGGCGTCGGGACGGTAGAGCACCTTTCGGATGGTCCACACGCCGATGGGAGAGCAGCCGTCGCCTTCGCGCTTGTGGTTGGCCTCGACGACCCCCTTGCGGCCGATGGCGCAGCGCAAGATGCGCCCCTCGAACTCGAAGCGGCCGTCGGGATGGGCGACGAACTTCACCTTGGCCCTCAAATCCTTTTGCCCGCGCGCGGTCATACGGTGCATGTTCTAGCGCAATGGCTCAACGCAAGACCCTCCTCATCGTCGACGACGACGCGGACCTTCGCGGTGCGGTGGCCGAACAACTCGAGGCCGAGGAGTTCGACACCCTCGAGGCCGCCACAGGCGGCGAAGGCGTCCGCGCCGCCGAAGAGCAGCGGCCCGACCTGATCCTGCTCGACGTTGATCTACCCGACATGGACGGCCGCGAGGCCTGCCGGCGCATGCGCAAGGCCGGCGTCGCCGCCCCCGTGATCATGCTCACCGCCGCGGCCGCCGACGAGGACACCATCCAGGGCCTCGAGGCCGGCGCCAACGACTATGTGACCAAGCCCTACAAGTTCGCGGTCCTGCTCGCCCGCATCCGCGCCCAGCTGCGCAGCGCCGAGCACTCGGAAGGCGCTGTCTTCCGGCTGGGCGTCTACGAGTTCCGCCCGGCCGCCAAGCTGCTGGTGGACGAGAACCAGCGGAAGATCCGGCTGACGGAAAAGGAAACCAACATCCTGAAGTACCTCTACCGGGCCGGGGAGAAGCCGGTTTCGCGGGAGGAGCTTCTGGCGGAGGTCTGGGGCTACAACGCCGGCGTCACGACACACACGCTGGAGACCCACGTCTACCGCCTGCGCCAGAAGATCGAGGACGACCCCGCCAACGCACGCCTGCTGCTCACCGAGGCCGGCGGCTACAAGCTCGCGCCGTAGCCGCGTCTGCAGCTCCGCGGCGGAGACCTAAAGAACCAGGTCCGCGCTGACCGGCGCGTGGTCGCTCGGCCGTTCCCAGGCGCGCACGTCGTCGTGGACGCGGCTGGCCGCGCAGCCCAGCCGGAAGGCCGCGTCCCTGAGCCCGGGCGTCACCAGGATGTGGTCGAGCCGCAGACCCCGGTTGGAGGCGCGAAAATCGGCGGCGCGGTAGCTCCACCAGGAAAACATCTTCTCGGGGTCGGGCGTGGTCGCTCGCGGCAGGTCGATGAAGTCGAGAGAGGCTTTCAGCGCCTGGAAGGCCTCGACCTCGACGGGCGTGTGGCTCACCACCTTGGACATGTACTTGTGATTCCAGACGTCGTGTTCGGACGGCGCGACGTTCAGGTCCCCGACGATGACAAGCGGGGCGGACGGATCCCGGCGCTTCAGCTCGGCCGTGAGCTTCTCGTAGAAGTCGAGCTTGTGGTCGAACTTGGGGTTCTCGGCCCGGTCCGGCGTATCGCCGCCGGCGGGGATGTAGAAGTTGTGCACCTCGACGCCGGCGATGCGCGCGCCCACACAGCGGGCGTGGCCTTCGCGACAGACATCGAGGCGCGGGGCGTCCTCGATCGGCAGGCGCGAGGCGATCGCCACCCCGTGCCAGCCCTTCTGGCCGGCGATCCGCAGGTGCGGCAGCCCCATCTCGACGAACGCCTCCCTGGGGAACTCGCCCTCGCGGCACTTGATCTCCTGCAGGCACAGGACGTCCGGCGCCTGCTCGGCGACGAACCTCGCCACCTGCTCGACGCGAAGGCGCACGGAGTTGACGTTCCAGGTGCAGAGACGGAGCCGCATGGGCCCGTCATATGGCGCCGCCGCGAACATTGCGAAACGCGGCAAAGAAACGCCCGGACGTTTCGGTCCGGGCGCAGTCTGTCTCTCAAGCCGCCGCCGGGAGGGGATAGGTCCGGCACGGATGCGCCCGCGCAAGAGATCGCGCAGAGGGCTAGTGTCATTAGCGCCACAGGGGCGAAATAAAGTCAACCGAAACCGTCGTCGACCATTGCGTGTGACAACATTGTCACATTGCGGCGTGGCGTTCCGGGGCTCGGCGCGGATCCTTGCCGACGAACAGGTCGTTGCGCAGGCCCGAGGTGGGGGAAAGCCCGATCAGGCGCACGCGCGTCGTGGCGCCGCGGGCGTCGGTGGCGGCCCAGCTGATCAGCTGGACGGGGCTGTCCGTGAAGGTCAGCTGCAGCTGGCCGGTGTTCTTGCGATGGCCGTCGCGGGCGGTGATGGTGAAGGTGGAGCCCTGCCGCTCGACCCCGGCGATCTCCACGCCCCGGTCCAGGCGGATCGTCTTGGCTAGGAACAGCGCCAGGGGCGTCATTCCCAGTGGATAGCGCGTGAACGTCTTCAGCCGATTGTCCGCCACGGTCACCGCGGCGCCGTCGGAAACCACCACCAGGCCCGACGGCGGGTCGTAGTCGAACCGCGCCTTGCCCGGGCGCTTCAAATAGAAGGTCCCCTCCGAGACGCGCCCCTGCGGATCGGTCTGCACGAACCGGCCCATCGCCTCGCCGAGGCCCTGCAGATAGACGGTCGCCTTCTCGACCAAGGCCTCGTCCTGCGGCGAGAGCTTGGTCTGCGCCAGCGCGGCGGGGGCGACGGCGGCGGCCGCGAGGCTGAGTGCGGCGGTTCGGCGGGTGATCGTCATGGGCGGAATCTCGTAACGCGCGCCAGCGGCGGCAATAGGGCGCGCGGACAATGCGGCGAACGCGCCGCCGTTCCAATTGCGGCGACCGTGCGCGAAGAAGGGAGGCTAGGGCGCGGCGCTGACCAGGATCTCGCGCTTGCCGGCGTGGTTGGCGGGTCCCACGACGCCTTCCTGTTCCATGCGCTCCATCAGCGAAGCGGCCCGGTTGTAGCCGATCTGCAGCCGACGCTGGATGTAGCTGGTCGACGCCTTGCCGTCGCGGGTGACCACGGCCACGGCGCGGTCGTAGAGGTCGTTGCCCTCGGAATCCCCGCCGAAGCCCAGGTCCCCGGCCTCCGCCTCCTCGTCGCCGCCGGCGGTGACCTCCTCGAGATACTGAGGCTGGCCCTGGTCGCGCAGGAACTTGGCGACAGCCTCCACTTCGCCGTCTGAGACGAAGGGGCCGTGCAGGCGGGTGATGCGGCCGCCGCCGGCCATGTACAGCATGTCGCCCTGGCCGAGCAGCTGCTCGGCGCCCTGTTCGCCGAGGATGGTGCGGGCGTCGATCTTGCTGGTGACCTGGAAGCTGATGCGCGTCGGGAAGTTGGCCTTGATGGTGCCGGTGATCACGTCCACGGACGGGCGCTGGGTGGCCATGATCAGGTGGATGCCGGCGGCGCGGGCCATCTGCGCCAGGCGCTGCACGGCGCCCTCGATGTCCTTGCCCGCCACCATCATCAGGTCGGCGACCTCGTCGATCACCACCACCAGGTAGGGCATGGGCTCGGGGCGGAGCTTCTCCTCCTCGTAGACGGGCCGGCCGGCCTCGTCGAACCCGGTCTGGACGGTGCGCACGAAGTGCTCGCCCTTGGCCATGGCCTCCTTGGCCTTCTCATTGTAGCCGGCCACGTTGCGCACGCCGATCTTGGACATGCGGCGGTAGCGGTCCTCCATCTCGCGCACGGTCCATTTGAGGGCGACGATCGCCTTCTTCGGGTCCGTCACGACCGGGGCGAGCAGATGCGGGATGCCGTCGTAGACCGACAATTCCAGCATCTTCGGATCGACCATGATGAATTTGCAGCGATCGGGCGGCATGCGATACAGCACC
>JAGWSE010000240.1 GCA_028869395.1 Alphaproteobacteria bacterium
ACTTCCACTCGTACAGCGCCTTGGACTCGTCCAGGCCTTCGTAGCACTGCATCCGGATCAGCGGCAGGCTGAGCAGGCGTGCGGTCGAGAGCGCCAGTTCCGTCTTGCCCACGCCAGCCGAGCCTTCCACCAGGATCGGCTTCTGCAGGTTCACGGCCATGTAGAGGGCCGTCGCGATCCGGCGCGAGGCGATGTAGCCCACGCTGGCCAAGCCCTCGATCAGGGCGTCGACGGAGGCGAGGGGATTTGCGGCCGCCGCGCTGCGGGCGGCCGAGGTGGAAATGGTCAAAGTTTCGGACTTTCGAAAATGGGAGCGTGGAAAGGCCTCATAGTGCCGAACGGCTGTTCGTTCGGCAAATCCTCTCCTGACGCTCCCGCAATCGAAGCCTCAGAGGTCGAACCTCACGCCCTGCGCGAGCGGCAGGGTGCGGCCGTAGTTCACGGTGTTGGTCGCCCGCCGCATGTAGGCCTTCCAGGAGTCAGAGCCCGCCTCGCGGCCGCCACCCGTCTCCTTCTCCCCGCCGAACGCCCCTCCGATCTCGGCGCCTGAAGGGCCGATGTTGACGTTGGCGATGCCGCAATCGGAGCCGCTCGCGCAGGTGAAGGCCTCCGCCTCGCGCAGGTCATTGGTGAAGATGGACGAGGACAACCCCTGCGGCGCGGCATTGTTCAGCGCGATCGCCTCGTCGAGATCGCGGTAGCGCATGACATAAAGGATCGGTGCGAACGTTTCCTTCAGCACGATTTCCGCCTGGGTCGGCATCTCCACCAGCGCCGGGCGGACGTAGGCGGCGTCGGGGCAGGCCTCGATCTCCACGGCCTCGCCGCCGGTCACCTGCCCCCCGGTTGCGCGGGCGGCCTCCAGCGCCTTGCGCATCCCATCGAACGCCATGCGGTCGATCAATGGCCCGACGAGGGTCGAGCCCTCGCGCGGATCGCCCACCGGCGCCGAGGCGTAGGCGGCCTTCAGGCGCGGCAGGAATCTTTCGTAGATGCTCTCGTGCACGAAGAGGCGGCGAAGGGTGGTGCAGCGCTGGCCGGCGGTGCCCATTGCGGCGAAGGCGACCCCGCGCAGCGTGAGGTCGAGATCAGCGGAAGGAGCCATGATCGCGGCGTTGTTGCCGCCAAGCTCCAGGAGAGCGCGGCCGAAGCGGGCCGCGACCCTCGGACCCACGGTGCGACCCATGGCCGTTGAACCGGTCGCCGAGATCAGCGGGACCTTCGGACTGTCCACCAACGCCTCGCCCACGTCGCGCCCGCCGATGATCACAGCGGAAAGGCCTTCCGGCGCGTCGGGACAGCGGGCCGCGGCGCGCTTGAACAGCGCCTGCACCGCGAGCGCGGTCAGCGGCGTCTTCTCCGAGGGCTTCCAGACCACCGGATCGCCGCAGACGAAGGCCAGCGCCGCGTTCCAGCTCCAGACGGCCACGGGGAAATTGAAGGCGGTGATCACGCCCGTCACGCCCAGCGGATGCCAGGTCTCCATCATCCGGTGCTCGGGCCGCTCCGTCGCGAGCGTCAGGCCAAACAGCTGGCGCGAGAGGCCGACGGCGTAGTCGCAGATGTCGATCATCTCCTGCACCTCGCCTTCGGCTTCAGAGACGATCTTGCCGGCTTCCAGCGTGACGAGGCGGCCCAGGTCGCGCTTGGCTGCCCGCAGCTCCTCGCCCAACAGACGGACGAGTTCACCTCTGCGGGGCGCGGGCACATTGCGCCAGGCCAGGAAGGCGGTGTGAGCCGCGTCCAGCGCGGCCGCCACCTGCTCGGGGGAGGCGTCGTGGACATGCGCGATCACCTCGCCGGTGATCGGCGAACGGACCGCGCGGTTTCCCGTGGTCCATAGGTCCTGGCGAACGCCGAGCCGCTCCAGGACGTCGGCGGCTTCGGAAGCCGCCGAGGCGATCTTGGTCTGCAGGTTCATGCTCTCAACTTACTCCGCGGCGGCGCGAAAGGGCGTCTGATCGACCGGCGCATAGAACCCGCCGAAGCGGTTGGCGAGGAAATCGGCGAGGGGAATGTCTTCCTGGCGAATGAAGCCGGACTGCGGCAGCTTGCCGTCGGCCAACATGTCGAGCACCGCGCAGATGCCCCCCGCGGTGGTGATCTGGATGGCGCTCTTCATTTCACCGCCCACGTCCTGGGCGTAGACCTTGTTCACATAGGTCTCCTGCATCAGTCGCCCGGCCTTCAGGCCCGAGACCGTGACGAAGACGATGACAACGTCCTGCAGGGTGCCGGGAACCGCGTTCTCCAGGATGTCCTTCAGAACATCGCGGCGGTTTCGCAGGTTCAGGTCGTTCAGCAGCGCCTTCATGATCGCCGCGTGGCCCGGGTAACGGATGGTCTTGTAGTTCAGATTTCGGACCTTGCCGTCGAGCGTGTGGCAAAGGGTGCCAAGCCCGCCCGAGGTGTTGAAGGCCTCGTAGGTGACGCCGTCGAGCGCGAACTCTTCGCGTTCTTCCAGAGGCGGGGTCTCCCGAAGCCTGCCGTTCACGATCGCCTCGCACGGCTCGCAATACTCGTTGATCACGCCGTCGGTGGACCAGGTCAGATTGTAGTTCAGCGCGTTCGAAGGGTACCGCGGCAGGGCGCCGACGCGCAGTCGAACGTCGTGCAGCTCGTCGAAATGCTTGGCGAGGTCCCAGGCGGCGATGGTGATGAAGCCGGGCGCCAGGCCGCATTGCGGGATGAACGCGGTCCCCGAGGTCTGGGCGAGCTCGCGCGTGATCCGGCTGGAGGCCACATCCTCGGTGAGATCCAGGTAGTGGGCGTGCGCGGCGGCCGCGGCTCGGGCGACGCTCACGGTCAGCTGATAGGGCGCGCAATTGACGACGGCGAAACGTCCCGTGAGCCGCTCGGCGAGAGCGGCGGGATCCTCGATCGCCATGGCCGCGGTCTCGACGCGAGGATGCTTCTTCAGCGCGGCCAGGGTCTCAGCCGACCGATCGATCACCAGCACCTCGTAGGCGCCGAACGCCGTCAACAGGTCGACCACCGTCGAGCCGATCTTCCCCGCCCCGATCACCGCAACTTTCCGCATGGCTCCCTCCCGGCTCGCCGAATGACGTCTCCACTCAGGGTCGATCGCGGCCAAGTCGGTTTCAACTGGCAGGCCGTCGAAATTCATGGATAATGTGGTCAAATCGACAATGTATTTCGTCGTATCGACCAATGGATGATATAGATCAGCATCTCCTCGCCCGGCTGAGGGAGAACGCCAGGGCGCCTGTGGCCGAGCTCGCCCGCAGGCTGGGCCTCTCACGCACGACGGTGCAGAGCCGGCTCGCGCGTCTTGAGCGTTCCGGGGTGATTTCCGGCTATTCCGTGAAGCTCTCGGAAGCGGAGACAGCCCGACAGATCCACGCCTATGTGATGCTCACCGTGGAGCCGAAGCAGGCTGCGGCCGTCAACGCGGCCCTGCATCGATTGACTGGAGTCAGGACTTTGCAGTCGGTCAGCGGCCCTTTCGACATGATCGCCGAGGTCGAGGCGCCTTCCGTCTCCGAAATGGACGCTCTCATCGACGAGATCGGCGCAGTGAAGGGCGTGGAACGCACCAACTCCTCGATCGTGCTCTCGACGAAATTCGATCGATAGGTGTTCTAGACGCCCGCCGCACGGAGCTGGTTGTGTATGGCCGTCGCCGCGGTCGCGCCTTCGCCTTCAGCGGTGGAGATTTGGTTCAGACCCCGCACCACGTCGCCGGCGGCGTAGAGGCCGGAAACGGACGTCTCCTGGCGCTCGCCGACAAGGAGCCGTCCTGCCTCGTCCAGCTTCGCCCCGGCGCGGATCGCCAGCCGCGTCCTCGGCGCGACGCCAAGGGCGGAGTAGAGGCTGTCGAATTCCCGCACGTGATCAGGACCGAAGCAGATGGCCGAGGCGCGCCGCCCGCTGAGCTTGACGCTGCCCAGCGGCGTCTCGAGCACCTCCACGCCCGCCGCTTCAAGCTCGCGCCGGGCGTCCGACCCAAGCTCCCGCGGGGCGCCGATCAGGATCAGCGCCACCTGGGGGGTGTAGGTCGTCACAAAGATCGCCTCGCGCGCGGCGTGCGCGTCGCGCCCGATGACGCCCACGCGCCGGCCGATGGTCTCGTAACCATCGCAGATCGGGCAGATGCGGACGAGGCCCCGCGCGACCGCTTCGTCAACGCCCGGAAGCGCCGGCTCGATATCGACGACGCCCGTGGCCAGCAGGACGGTCCGCGCGAAGATCTCCCCACGTCGCATCGAGAGCCGGAAGGCGCGGCCTTCCTTCCTCAGGTCCTCCACATCGCCGGCTTCGATGCGCGCGCCGTATTTTTCGGCCTGTCGTCGCATGCGCGCCAGCAGCGTCCGCCCGCGGACCCCGTCCGGGAAACCGGGGTGATTACGGC
>JAGWSE010000241.1 GCA_028869395.1 Alphaproteobacteria bacterium
GCCCGGACCTTGGTGGCGTCGGCCGCGGGCCTGGACTGGCCGGGCCTGGACTGGCCGGGCTTTGGCTGGGCGGCCTTCGGCTGCGCAGGCTTGGCCGCGACCGCGGCGGTTCCGGCGATCAGCTTGGAGACGTCGGTCAGCGGCTGGGGCAGCACGCCTTTCGACTGGCCCGCGACGAACACCTGGAAGGCGTCCGGCTCGGAGACGTCGATCGTCAGCCCCGCCAGGTCGGGAGCGCGGAAGGCCTCGCCCTCGCGGAGCTGGCGGGCGAAATAGACGCTCCCGTCGGAGCCGCGGACCACCAGGAAGGCGGGCTTGAGCGCCTGGACGACGACGTTGGCGGCGGGCCCGGCGGGCGATCCGTAGATCTGGCCCTTCGGCCGGAAGGAGAGCGGAAGGTTCGCGTCCGGCGAGGGCGGCGGGGTGTCGTCCTGCGGCGGCACGAGGAGCTGGCCCTCGGCGTTGACCGCCTTGTCGAGGCCGGGGGTCTCGTAAGGCGGCGGCGTGGTCGACTCGACCGGCGCAGGCAGCGGCGCGCCCAGCGAGACCGGGCCGGCGATGGTGTTGGCGAGCGCCTTCTCCGCGACGCTGGCCGAGGCGGTCTGCGGCGGCGGCGCGGATTCGGTCATGACCCTCTGGACGATGTTCCAGACGACGATGGCGGCGATGATCACGAAGGCGGCGGCGACGATCGCGCCCAGGCGCGGGTCCCGGTCGCCCTGCACGCCCACCGGTTCGGGCAGGGGCTCGTCGAGCACCGGCTCCTCGGCCTTGAAGCGCTCGGCCGCCGCCTCGGGATCGGCGCCCAGCGCCTGGGCCATGGCGCGGATGTAGCCCACCACGAACGGGCGCGAGGGCAGGCCCTCCAGGCGCAGGGATTCGATGGCGGCGATGTAGCTCGGCCGCACCCGCGTCTTCTCCGCGAGTTCGTCGACCGACAGGCCGCGGTGCTCACGGATCGCGCGCAGGGCGTGGCCGATGTCCGGGCCGGCGTAGATGGAGGGTTCGCGAGGATCCATGGCCGTTCGTTCGCCGGCGGCGTCCGCCGGGTCGCTCAGATCGCTCAGCCCGCCCGTATCCAACGGCATGGCTAGTCGAACCCCCGATTGCGCGCCGCTCTCAAGAAGACGCGGACGCGAAACGCGGTCGGAATCACGCGAAGTCTTGAGATCAACTTCGCGTAACACCCGCCCTGGCAGCGCTCAATGCGGTGATCGGTCACTGCCGGGAGAATGTCAGACCGCAAGGTAGATTTTGCGCGCGAGCGTTTCGATTTCGTTGCGGACCGAGCCCGCGCTGCTCTTCAGCAGCGCCGAGACGCCGCGCCGGGCGGCTTCGCGGTCGCACGACAGCACCATGCGCTTGACAGGCCCCACGCCAGCGGGCGGCATCGAGAGCGCCTCGAAACCGAGGGCGACCAGGGCGAAGGCCTCCAGCGGCCGGCCGGCCATTTCCCCGCAGACGCTGACCGGGGTCCCCGTCTCGGCGCAGGCGCGCTGGATCTGCTCGAGCGCGCGCAGGGCCGGCGGCGAGAGCGGGTCGTAGCGGTCGGAGACGCGCGGGTTCCCGCGGTCGGCGGCGAACAGGTACTGCATGAGGTCGTTGGTGCCGACCGAGACGAAGTCGGTCATGGGCAGCAGGGCGTCCAGGTGCCAGATCACCGCCGGCGCCTCGACCATGGCGCCCACGTCGAGCCGCTCGGGCGCCTTGCGGCCGCGCCGTTGGGCCCAGGCGACCTCGTGGTCCACCATGGCGCGGGCGGTGCGGAACTCGTCCACGCTGGCGACCAGCGGGAACATGATCCGCAAAGGCCGCCCCCGGGCCGCGTTGATCAGCGCCCGCAACTGCATCCGCAGCAGCGCCGGCCGGTCGAGCCCCATGCGGATGGCGCGCCAGCCCAGGGCCGGATTGTCCTCGCGTTCGGCCTCCAGGTACGGCAGCACCTTGTCGCCGCCGAGATCGAGCGTGCGGAAGGTGACGGGCATGTCGCCCGCGGCGTCCATCACCCGCGAGTAGAGCGCCGTCTGGGCGTCGCCGCGGGGCATCTCCTCGGCGACCATGAACTGGAACTCGGTGCGGAACAGGCCGATGCCTTCCGCGCCCGTCTCGCCCAGGATGTCGAGGTCGACGTCGAGGCCGGCGTTCATCAGCAGCGTGATCTTCGCCCCGTCGCGGGTGAAGGCGGGCGTCTCGCGCAGGCGGGCGAACTCGGCGCGGCGCTGGGCGCGAACGTCCATCCGCGACTGGATCGCCTTGATGACGTCGGTGCGCGGCCGCAGGTAGGCCTCGCCCGTCTCGGCGTCGACGATGACCGGATCGCCTTCGGAGACGTGGTCGCGCAGGCCCGGCAGCCGGCCGACGCACGGGATGTCCAGCGCGCGGGCCACGATGGCCGCGTGGCTCGCCGCCGAGCCTTCCTCCAGCAGGAGGCCGCGCAGCCGGGTGCGGTCGTATTCCAGAAGATCGGCGGGGCCGAGGTTGCGCGCGATCAGGATCGCGTTGTCCGGCAGCTCGCGCGCCACGTGGCCGTCGCCGGCGAGGTGGCGCAGCAGCCGGTCGTTCAGGTCCTCCAGATCGTGGAGGCGCTCGCGCATGTAGGGATCGCGCGCCTGGCCGAGGCGGGCGCGGTGCTCGGACCGGACCCGCTCGACCGCCGCCTCGGCCGTCAGCCCGTTGCGCACGGCGTCCTCGAGGCTGCGGGTCCAGCTGCCGGAATGGGCGAACATCCGGTAGCTCTCGAGCACCTCGTAGGAGGCGTCGACCAGCCCTGCCTGGCCCTCCAGCATGGAATCGATCTGGGTCTGCAGGCCCTCGATGGCGGCCTTCAGCCGGGCCTCTTCCGCGGCCACGTCCTCGGACAGCAGCTGGGAAGGCGCGACGGGCGGCTCGTGCAGGACGGCGACGCCATAGGCCAGGCCGTCGGAGAAGCGCGAACCCTTGAGCCGCTCGGGACGATTGGGCGCGAGCTCCACGCCCTTCAGCTCGTCGAGGGTGATCAGCTCGCCCGAGGCCACCATCTCGGCGAGCACCATGGCGACGATCTGCAGATCCTCGACCTCGTCCTCGGTGTAGACCCGCTCGGTGCGGTTCTGGACCACGAGCACGCCGATGGCGCGTCCGCCGCGCAGCAGCGGCACGCCGAGGAAGGCGTGGTAGGGGTCTTCGCCGGTCTCCGGCCGATAGGAGAAGGCCGGGTGCTCGGGGGCGTCGGCGAGGTTCAGCGGCCGGCCCTGGCGCATGATCTCGCCCACCAGGCCCTCGCCGGTCTTCAGCCGGGTGACGTGGACGGCGTTCGGATCCAGGCCTTCGGTGGCGAACAGCTCCATGTCGCCGGCGGCCCGGCGAAGATAGAGCGAGCAGACCTCGGCCACCATCGAGCGGGCGATGATGCGCACCACCGCATCCAGGCGCACCTGGGCGGGCCCGCCGGAGGCGAGCGCCTCGCGGATCTGCCGCAGCAGACTCCGCTGGCCGCGTATGGCTACGCCCGGAACCGCCATGCCCTTAAGCCCGTCCAGCCTCCCTCATTCTTGCGCCGGGGCTCCCCTACCAGCATTACGTGTACGCACCGAGACGCGAAAGGGGTCGCCGTGGCGATTGGCGACATCTGCCCGCAGTCTAAGC
>JAGWSE010000242.1 GCA_028869395.1 Alphaproteobacteria bacterium
GCAAGCGCTACACCGACTATCTGCGCGACAACCTCGACCAGTCGCTGGAGCTGGCGGTCACTGACCAGCTGACCGGACTGCACAACCGCCGCTACATGCAGGGCCGTCTGGAGGCGCTGGCCAAACGCTCGGCGGCGGGCGGCGAGCCGGTGGCCTGCCTGGTCATCGACATCGACCACTTCAAGAAGATCAACGACAGCTTCGGCCACGCGGTGGGCGACGAGGTGCTGCGCGAGTTCGCGGCGCGGCTGGCGGCCAACGTCCGGGCCATCGACCTGCCGGTCCGCTACGGCGGCGAGGAGTTCGTGGTCGTCATGCCCGACACCCGCCTGAAGGACGCCCAGCGGATCGCCGAGCGCGTACGCCTGCACGTGGCGGGCTCGCCGTTCCGGGTGATGGACGGCGAGGAGCTGCTCTCGGTCACCATCTCGATCGGGGTGGCGGCGAGCCTCAGCGGCGAGGACACCCCCGAGGCGCTGCTGCGGCGCGCCGACGAGGCGCTCTACGAGGCCAAGGCCGCGGGCCGCAACCGGGTCATCGCGCGGGCGGCCTAAACGAAACCGCCCGGGTTCGGCCCGGGCGTTTCCGATGAAGTCTCAGCAGCTTGTGAAGCTTACTTGATCTTGCCTTCGCGGAACTCGACGTGCTTGCGCGCGACCGGATCGTACTTCTTCAGCACGAGCTTGTCGGTCTTGGTGCGGGCGTTCTTCTTGGTCACGTAGAAGTAGCCGGTGTCCGCCGAGGAGTTCAGGCGGATCTTGATCGAGGCGGGCTTCGCCATGGCGGGTCCTTAAAGCTCAGGCCGGGCCAAGCGGGATCGGCCCGCCGGCGGGTGTTCGAAAGAGCGGCGGAACATACGGATCGCGCGCCGGAAGTCAATGTGGCCGGGTCAGTCGCCGGCCATGTAGGCGTCGAAGCGGGCCTTCCACTCCGGATGCCAGCGCGAGAGAGCAGGGCGGTTCTCGATGACGTCGCCGATCGCCCAGGCCATGCGCTTCTCGTCGGTGCGGCGGTCCACGTCGTTGTCGGGGCACAGGATGTAGAAATCGCCGCGGGCGAGGCCGTCCAGCATGAAGTCGACGACCTGCTGCGCCGTCCAGGCGGCGGGCGGCTTCTCGGCGCGGCCGGTGATGCCGGTGAAGGTGAAGCCGGGAATCAGCAGGTGCGCCGTCGTGCGGCAGCCGGGCGTCTGGCGAAGCTCGTAGGCGAGGGCTTCGGTGAGCGCCTTCACGGCGGCCTTGGCGACGTTGTAGGCGGGATTGCCGGGCGGGGTGGTGATGCCCTGCTTCGAGCCGGTGTTGATGATTATGCGCGACGCGTCGCCCTCGGTCATGACCGGCGTGAAGGCCTGGAGCCCGTGCTCGACACCCCAGAAGTTCACGCCGATGAGGCGGCGCCAGCCGTCCAGGTCGCCGGCCACGCCGCCGGGGTTCAGGCCGATGCCGGCGTTGTTCATCAGCACCGAGGGCGGCCCGAAGACGCGCAGCGTCTGGTCGCGCAGCGCCTCCACCTCCTCGTAGGCCGCCACGTCGGTGGCGACCGGCAGCACGTCGGCGGGACGCCCGCAGGCGGCGGAGACGGCTTCGGCGGCCTGCAGCAGGCGATCGCCGCCGAGGTCGGCCAGCACCACCTTCAGGCCCGCCTCGGCGAAGGTGGTGGCGGCGGCGAGGCCGATGCCGCTGGCGGCGCCGGTGATCACCGCCACACTGCCCGCGGCGAGCGCGGGGATCTTCGCAAGGCTCGGGTTCGCCATGGCGCGGCGCCTCAGAGGTGGATGGGCCGCATGCCGCCGGCCTTGAAGCGCAGGAACGGCTTCGGCCGCGACGGGTCCTTCATCCGCTCGACGGATTCGGTGATCATCATCCGGGTGACGGTGGGAAGCGGCAAGTCCTGGGCCTCGTCGAAGTCGACCCAGGCGATCTCCTCCAGCTCGCCGCAGTCGGGCTGGCGATCGAGGCTCATCAGCCGCTCGGCGTCGGCCACCAGGAACCAGGTGTCGAAGCGCTTGCCGACCATCGGCGGGGTGATGGCGCGGGCGACCACGTCGAGGGCCTCGAGGTCCGCGAGGGCGCCCTGCTCGACGAACTCGCGCCACGGGCCGGCGGCGGGCCGCGGCGGGGCGGCCTTGGCGAGCAGCAGGCCCGCCTCCTCGAAGGTCTCGCGCACGGCGGCCAGCGCCAGGGCGCGGCCCTTGCCGGGCTTCAGGTAGGCGTCGAACACCGCCGCCACGTCCGGCCTCAGGTCGGTGGCGAAGGGGGCGCGGTAGTCGGCGCGGTCGATGCGGCCGCCCGGAAAGACCCAGCGGTCCGGCATGAAGGAGTGGCCGCCGTGCCGCTTGCCCATCAGCACCCGCGGCTTCGGCCCGTCGCGGCGGATGATCATGACGGTGGCGGCGTTCTTCGGTCGGACGGCGCGGGTCCCCGGGACGCGCGGGGGCCCTTCGGGCTTTCGGGGTTCGGCGGGCGCTTCACTCATGCAAACAACTGTATGACCGGCGCTGACGCAAAGGGAAGGGCGCCCTTGCGGAAGCCGCCTAGCGCCGGGGGCCGCCCTTGCGGCGGCCGTTGCGGATGTTCTTGGGGCGGCCGGGCTTGCCGGCGCGGGGCGGGCCGCGGAAGTCGCCGCCGCGGCGGTCGCCGCGGGCGCGCATGCCAAGCCTGGGACCCGGCGCGCTGGGGTCGGCCGGAGTGGGGTCGCTCAGCATCTCGAAGAGGAGGCCGCCGGTGATGGGCGTGGCCTCCCTCAGCCGAACGCGCACGCTCATGCCGAGCGGCCAGCGTGCGCCGGTGCGCTCGCCCACCAGGGCATGGGCGCGGTCGTCGTGGACGAAGTATTCGCCGCCGAGGCTGGAGACCGGGACCAGACCGTCGGCGCCGGTCTCGCGCAGGCGGACGAACAGGCCGAAGCGGGTCACGCCGGTGATCTTGCCGTCGAACTCGGCGCCCACGCGGTCGGCGAGGAAGGCGGCGATATAGCGGTCGGTGGCGTCCCGCTCGGCGGCCATGGCGCGGCGCTCGGCCATGGTGATGTGCTCGGCCGTGCCGGTCATGGTGGCGATGTCGCGCTCGGACAGGCCGTCGTCGCCCAGCTTCAGCGCCGAGATCAGCGCCCGGTGGACGATCAGGTCCGCGTAGCGGCGGATCGGCGAGGTGAAGTGGGCGTAGCGGGCGAGGTTCAGGCCGTAGTGGCCGATGTTGTCGGTCGAATAGTGCGCCTGCATCTGGGTGCGCAGGACGACCTCGTTGACGATCTCGGCGTTGGCAGTGTCGCGGGTCTCGGCGAGCAGGCGATTGAAGCGTTCCGTGCGCGGCGCCTCACCCTTGGTCCAGGGCAGGCCGAGCGTGGCCAGGAAGTCGACCAGCGCCTGCAGCTTCTCCTGGCTCGGCTGGTCGTGGACCCGGTAGATCAGCGGCGAGCGCCTGGCCTCGAGCGTCTCGGCGGCGCAGACGTTCGCCTGGATCATGAACTCCTCGATCAGGCTGTGCGCTTCGAGGCCGATCCGCGGGACGATGGAGGCGACGCGGCCCATCTCGTCGATGGCGATCTTGCGCTCCAGGCTGGCGATGGCCAACGGCGAGCGGGCGTCGCGGCCCTTTTTCAGGCAGGCGTAGGCGCCCCAGAGCGGCTTCAGGATGGTGTCGAGCAGGGGGCCGGTCTTGTCGTCCGCGTGGCCCTCGACGGCTTCCTGCGCCTGTTCGTAGGAGAGCTTGGCGGCCGAGCGCATCAGGCCGCGGACGAACCGGTGCGAGCGCTTGCGCCCGTCGGCGCCGAACACCATCCGCACCGCGAGCGTCGCGCGGTTCTCGCCTTCGCGCAGCGAGCACAAGCCGTTGGAGAGCCGCTCGGGCAGCATCGGCTCCACCCGGTCGGGGAAGTAGACGCTGTTGCCCTTGTCCTGCGCCTCCCGGTCGAGGGCGGAGCCCGGCTTCACGTAGGCGGCGACGTCGGCGATGGCGACCCAGACAATCCAGCCGCCGTTGTTGGCCTCGTCGGCATCGGGCTCGGCGAATACCGCGTCGTCGTGGTCGCGGGCGTCGGCGGGGTCGATGGTGATCAGCGGCACGCCGCGCAGGTCCTCGCGACCGGCCAGGGTGGGGGCCTGGGCGGCCTCGGCCTCGGCCTCCGCGGCGGGGGAGAAGCCGGTGGGGATGCCGTGGGCGTGGATGGCGATCAGCGAGGCGGCGCGCGGCTCGTCCTCGCGGCCGACCACCTCCAGCACCTTGCCGCGATGCGGCCCGTAGCGGGCGACGGAGGCGCCCACCTGGGCCACGACGAGGTCGCCATCGCAGAGTTCGCCGGCCTCGTCCGGATCGAGGACCAGGGTCTCCTTGGAGCGGCGGTCCACGGGCTCCACGCGGATCTCGCGGCGGGCCTTGCGCACGACGCCCAGCACGCGGTGGGCGCTCTGGCCCAGCCGCTTGATGAGCCGGGCCTCGAACTCGCCGCTCTCCAGCCGCTCGAAGCGCACCAGCAGCCGGTCGCCCAGCCCGGGCGCCTGGCCCGCCTCCGCCTTGCGGCTGGGCGCCAGGGGCACGAGGGGGACGTCCTCGCCCTTGGTGAGCTTGACCAGCAGATCGCCGTCGGGATCGCGCTCGACGACGTCGACCACGCCCACCTCAGGCAGCGCGCCCTTCTCGGCGAAGCCCTTGCGGCCGCGGCGGCCGAGCGCGCCTTCCGCCTCCAGCTCGCGGAGCATTTCGCGCAGCGCTCGGCGCTCGGCGCCCTTCAGCCCGAAGGCGCGGGCGAGGTCGGCGCGGTCGGATTCGCCCTTCTCGCGGAGGAAACTGAGCAGGGTCTCGCGGTCGGGCAGGCCCTTGGGGGCGGGCTTCCGGCCGGGCGGAGGTGGACGTCGAGCCATCGGGAGGGCGTGCTTAGCACCGTTCTTGGTCATAAGCTCCCATCATGCTGACCGGGACCCACCGCTTTCCGCGCCAGGACTTCGTGAGCTACGGCCGCCCGGCCGCCGAGGTCCTGAAGGAATTGGCCGCCGCCTCCGGGGCGAAGCGGATGCTGATCGTGACCACGCGCTCGCTGGGCGGAACCCTGGCGGCGCAGCTCGCCGGCGAGCTCGGCGAGCTGTGCGTGGGCATCTTTCCGGGCGTCACCGCCCACTCGCCGCGCGAGGCGGTGATGGCCGGGGCGGAGGGCGCGCGCCGGCGGCAGGCCGACCTGCTGGTGGCGCTGGGCGGCGGCAGCGTGATCGATGCGACCAAGGTGATGCAGCTCAGCCTGTGGGCGGGACTGGGCCGACCGGACGAGCTCGACGCCTACCGCGCCGGCCGCGGCGAGGGCCGGGTGGACGTGGCGAAGATCCCGCCCGGCGTCAGGATGGTGGCGGTCCCGACGACCCTATCCGCGGCGGAGTTCACGCCGTTCGCCGGCGTCAGCGACGTCGCCCGCCGGGTGAAGGAGGGCTACAGCCATCCGCTGCTGGCGCCGCGCGCGGTGATCCTGGATCCGGCGATGACACTCGCGACGCCGGCGCCGCTGTGGTTCTCCACGGGGCTGAAGGCGGTGGACCATGCGGTCGAGCAGCTATGCAATCCGGTGCGGGCGCCCTACGCCGACGCGCTGGCGGCGGATGGGCTGAGGCGGCTGACCCAGGGGCTCTACGCCAGCCAGGCCGACGGTTTCGACCTCGATGCGCGACAGGACTGCCAGTTCGGCATGTGGCTGGCGATCAGCGGCGCCAGCAGCGGGCGGGGCCTGGGGGCGAGCCACGCCATCGGCCACACCCTGGGCGGCAGCTACGGCGTGCCGCATGGCGTCACCTCGTGCGTGGCGCTGCCGGCGGTGCTGGCGTGGAACGAGGCCGCGGGGACCGAACGGCAGGCCTATGTGGCGGAGCTGATGGGCGCGGCGGGGGTCAAGGCCTCGGAGGCGGTGCGGCGGCTCGCCCGGACGCTCGACCTGCCCACCGACCTGAAGAGCGTCGGCGTCACGCCCGACAAGTTCCAGGCGATCGCCGAGCACACCATGCACGACGCGGGGGTGCGCTCGAACCCGAGGCCGATCCGGGGGCCGCAAGACATCGTGGAGATCCTGCAGCTGGCGGCCGGCTGAGGCCCTCTTCCCGAAAGGGGGAGGGGAGCTCAGGCCGGGCGGCTCAGCCGCCGAGCAGGAAGTCCGCCATGGCGGGGACCGCGGCGCGGTCCTGGATCATGAAAAGATGGCCGCCCTCGAAGAACCGCAGGCTCGCGCGAGGGATGCGGGCGGCCATGCGCTCCTGGGTCTCGGGACGGGCGATGCCGTCGTAACGGCCGGCGGCGATCATCACCGGACAGTCGATCCGGGGCAGGCGCTCCCAGGTGTCGTGGTCGGCGCGGGCCTCCAGCTGGCGGTGCGCGCCCATGGCGTGGCCGGGCTCGTCGGCGAAGGGGTCGCGGCTGCCGAGGTCCACGAGCTGGGCGTAGGCGTCCGGGTGCGCCGCGGCCCATGCGGCGTCACGGCGGACGTCGGAGGCCGGGATCAGATGCTTCGCGCGCGCCTCGCCCTTCAGGTGCTCGATCTCGTGGAAGGCGTAGGAGGAGCCGCCCGCGCCGCCGGGCGAGGTGCAGGCGAGCACCAGCTTCTCCACGCGGGCCGCATGGCGGAGCACGAGCTCCTGGGCGACCATGCCGCCGAAGGAGACGCCGATCACGCAGGCCTGCCGCCAGCCCTGGGCCGCAATCAGGGCCGCGGCGTCGTCGGCGTAGTCGGCCATCGAGTAGGGGCGGTCGGGCTTCTCCGACTGGCCGAGGCCGCGCTGGTCGTACGCCAGGAGGTCGAAGGATTTCGCCAGCGGGCCGTCGAAGACGTTGGGCTTGTTGCGCAGGTCGCCGCCGGTGCCGGAGATGAAGAGCAAGGCAGGGCCCGAGCCGGCGCGCTCGTAATAGAGCTCGATCCCGTTGGCGTGGACCTTCGGCATTGCGTCCCCCAATCCGCCCAATCCCGCGAAGGCGGGAACCGAAGCTGAGGTTCAGGATAGACCCAGCCCCTGCCATGGCCGCAAGCGCCGCCCGGATCCCCGCCTGCGCAGGGATTAGCTGGGAGGTCAGGCGTCCGCCTTCGCCTTCTTCCTGCCGCCGGACTTCGCGCCAGCCTTGGCCCGGCCCTTGGCCCCGCCGCGGGCGGGCTTCTTGGCCCCGCCCTTGGCCTCGCGCTCGGCGATGAGCTTGACGGCGTCCTCCAGGTTCAGCGCCTGGGGATCGGTTCCCTTGGGGATCGTGGCGTTGGTCGAGCCGTGCTTGACGTAGGGGCCGTAGCGGCCGGCCAGCACGCGGATCGGCTGGCCGTCGGCGGGGTGCGCGCCGAGGTCCTTCAGCGCCGCGGGCTCGCCGCCGCGGCGGGCGCTGGCGGCGCCGCGCTTTTCCGCGATCAGTGCGACGGCGCGGTTGACGCCGACCTCGAAGACCTCCTCCGAGGAGGACAGGTTCGCGTAGGTGCCGTTGTGCTGCACGAAGGGACCGTAGCGGCCGATGCCGGCGAGGATCGGCTGGCCGTCCTCGGGGTGGGCGCCCACCTCGCGCGGCAGCCTGAGGAGGCGCAGCGCCTTCTCCAGGTCCATGGCCGCCGCGCTCCAGCCCTTGGGCAGGGACGAGCGCTTCGGCTTCTCGCCTTCCCCAAGCTGCACGTAGGGGCCGAAGCGGCCGGCCTTCAGGAAGACGGTCTGGCCGGTATCCGGGTCGACGCCCAGCTCGCGGTCGGCGTTCTCGGCCTCGCCCTCCACGTCCACCGACAGCGGGCGTGTGTGGCGACATTCGGGGTAGTTCGAGCAGCCAATGAAGGGGCCGTAGCGGCTGGACTTCAGGCCCATCCGGCCCGTGCCGCAGACCGGGCAGGCCCGCGGGTCGGAGCCGTCGGGCTTGGTTGGGAAGAGGTGGCCGCCCAGCGCCTCGTCGAGGGCGTCCAGCACCTGGCTGATGCGCAGCTCGCCGATCTCGCCGACCTTGGCGTGGAAGTCGCGCCAGAACTCGCGCAGCAGGGCCTTCCAGTCGAGCTCGCCGGCTGAGACCTTGTCGAGCTTCTCCTCGAGGTCAGCGGTGAAGTCGTATTCCACGTAGCGGCGGAAGAACTCCTCGAGGAAGGCGGTGAGGAGCCGGCCCTTGTCCTCGGGGACGAAGCGGTTCTTCTCCATGCGGACGTAGGCGCGGTCGCGCAGCACGCCGAGGATCGAGGCGTAGGTCGAGGGCCGGCCGATGCCGAGCTCCTCCATCTTCTTGACCAGGCTGGCCTCGGAATAGCGCGGCGGCGGCTCGGTGAAGTGCTGGTCGGCGCGGGCGGCGGCCACGCGGGCCTCGGCTCCCTCGCGCACCTGCGGCAGGCGGCCGCC
>JAGWSE010000243.1 GCA_028869395.1 Alphaproteobacteria bacterium
AAGAAGCCGCTGGGCCTCGAACGCCTCGTGGAACTGGGCGCGATGCCCATGTGCGTGGCCGACTTCCTGCACGGGGCGGTGAAGGCCCGCGTCTCCACCGTGATCTCCGGCGGCACGGGCTCGGGCAAGACCACCCTGCTCAACGCGCTCTCGGCCGCCATCAGCCAGGGCGAGCGCCTGATCACCATCGAAGACGCCGCCGAGCTGCAGCTGCAGCAGCCCCACGTGGTGCGTATGGAGACCAGGCCGCCGAACATCGAAGGCAAGGGTGAGATCCGGCAGCGTGAGCTGGTGAAGAACGCCCTGCGGATGCGTCCCGACCGGGTGATCCTGGGAGAGGTCCGTTCGGAAGAGGCCTTCGACATGCTGCAGGCCATGAACACCGGCCACGAAGGCTCCATGGCGACGATCCACGCCAACAACCCGCGCGACGCGATCGGACGCCTCGAACAGATGGTCGCCATGAGCGGCATGAACATCTCGTACGACGCCATGCGCTCGCAGATCGCCTCGGCCATCGGCCTCATCGTGCAGGTGAACCGCCTCGCCGACGGCAAGCGCAAGGTCACCCATGTGACCGAGATCGTCGGCATGGAGGGTCAGGTGGTTCAGATGCAGGACATCTTCCTCTTCAACCGCACCCACACCGATGCGGACGGGTCGGTGCACGGCGAGTTCCGCGCCTCGGGCCTGCGGCCGCGGTGCCTCGACGAGATGATCCGCCGCGGCATTCCCTATGACGTCGCGAATTTCGACCCTTCGCGCCCGCTGAGCTGAGCCATGCAGGGCGACGGCAAGACCATCTTCCTGATCCTGGTCTTCGCGGCGGTCTTCACCGCCGCGCAGGCGGCGATCGGACTGCTCACCACGGCGACCGAGAAGCGTAAGCTCAACCAGCGCCTGAGGGTCGCCGAAAAGGTCGACGGCATCTCGGCGCTGGTCGTCGAGCTGCGCAAGCAGCGCGGCCTGACGGCCAACGGCGAGCGCGCCGGACGGCTTCAGTGGCTGTCGAACCTGATCGTCGCCTCCGGCATTCCCTACGACCGGAGGAAGTGGCTGACCTATGTGGGCGCGGCGACGCTGATCGGGGCGATCGGCGCCTTCGCGGCGACCCGCAATGTTCTGGCTCTTCCGATTGGCGCGCTGCTCGGGGGGGCCGGCCTCCCGATCATGTTCCTGAAGCTCGCGGCCGGACGCCGGGCCAAGGCCCTGGGCTTCCAGCTGCCGCAGGCGCTGGAAATCATCGTGCGAAGCCTGGAGGCCGGCCACCCGGTCCCCACCGCGATCTCGCTGGTCGGACGCGAGATGAGCGACCCGATCGGTTCGGAGTTCGGCATGGCCGCCGACGAGATCGCCTACGGCGCGACCCTGGAGCAGGCCGTCGAGCGCATGGCCGAGCGTTGCCAGCATCCCGACGTCGACCTCTTCGCCGCGACGGTGCGGCTGCAGGAGCGCGCGGGCGGCAACCTGACGGGCCTGCTGAAGCTCAACGCCTCCACCGTCCGCGACCGGCACAAGATGCGCTTGAAGATCAAGGCCGCATCGGCCGAGGGCCGCGCCTCGGCGCTGATCCTCACCTCGGCGCCGTTCGTGGCCTTCGGGCTGATCAATCTGACGAATCCGCACTTCTACGGCGACGTCAGCCATCAGCCGATCGTCCGCTACGGCCTCATCGGCCTGCTCGGCTGGCTGGTGGTCGGCAACCTGGTCATGCGGCGCATGATCGACATGCGGCTCTAGGGCTCCCGGGATGGCGCAGCTTTCGTTCGACAGCCTGATCTATTTCGCCGGCCTGGTGATGGTGGCTGGGGCGCTCGCCGTAGGCGGCTGGCTCGCAGTCTCGGAGATCCGTGTGCGGGCCGCCCGGCGCGCCCGCTTGGCGAGCGTCGGCCCCGCCG
>JAGWSE010000244.1 GCA_028869395.1 Alphaproteobacteria bacterium
GACGATCGGCCGGCAGGGCGGGTAGGCCGGGCTTAGGAAAGGACGCGGGACGGTGCGCATCCTCTTGGTGGAAGACGACCCGGATCTCTCCCGGCAGCTCAAGCTGGCGCTGGGGGACGCCGGCTATGCCGTGGACCATGCTCCAGACGGCGAAGAGGCCCAGTTCCTCGGCGAGACGGAGCCGTACGACGCGATCATCCTCGACCTCGGTCTTCCGAAGGTCGACGGGGTCTCGGTGCTCGAGCGCTGGCGGCGCGACAGCATGACGACGCCGGTGCTGATCCTGACGGCGCGCGGCGCCTGGAGCGAGAAGGTGGCGGGCTTCGACGCCGGCGCCGACGACTACCTGACCAAGCCGTTCCACACTGAGGAGCTGCTGGCCCGGCTGCGGGCGCTGCTGCGCCGCTCCGCGGGCCACGCGGCGCCGCATCTCTCCTGCGGCGGTCTGCGCCTCGACCCGCGCGCGGCCCGCGCCAGCGTCAACGGCGAGCCGCTCAGGCTCACCTCTCTGGAATACCGGCTGCTGCATTACCTGATGATGCACCAGGGGCGGGTGATCAGCCGCACCGAGCTGGTGGAGCACCTCTACGACCAGGATTTCGACCGCGACTCCAACACCATCGAGGTGTTCATCGGCCGCGTTCGCAAGAAGATCGGGCCGGAGCGGATCGAGACGGTCCGCGGCCTCGGCTACCGCCTGACCTGCCCGGAGGGCGAGGGCGGTCAGGCCTCCGCATGAACCGGGCGCCGTGAAGCGTCCGGGGCTGCGCCCGCCATCGCTGGCCCGGCGGCTGGTGCTGCTGGCCCTGGGCTGGAGCCTGGCGGTGCTGGTGGTCTCGGCCGTGGCGCTCGGCTTCCTCTTCCAGCAGGCGGCGATCCGACAGTTCGACCTTAGCCTCTCGGACCTGATCGACAACCTCACCGCCGGCACCACGGTGGACCAGGGCGAGGTCCTGGCGCCGGCCTTCACCGACGAGCGGGCGCTGCGCGCCTATTCAGGCCGTTATTGGGAGATCGCCGAGCGGGCCCCCGGCGGCGGCGTGCGGCCGCTGGCGCGCTCCCACTCGCTCTGGGATTCCCACATCCATGCGCCCTCGAACCTGCCGGACCGGCTGGCGGCCAATCCGGGCAAGATGGTTGGCTTCTACGCGCGGGGGCCGCTCAACGAGCCGCTGCGCGTGGTGGCCCGCCAGGCCACCTTTCCCGGTCGCGCCGCCCCGGTGATCTTCCTGGCGGCGGAGGACAGGACGCCGATCGACCGCGATGTGCGGGCCTTCATCGGCTACACCGCGGTGGTCTTCTTCCTGCTCGGCGCGGGGCTGATCGCGGCGGTCATCCTGCAGGTGCGCGTGGGCCTGCGCCCGCTGTTCGCGCTGCGCCGCGAGGTGGCCGACGTCCGTCGCGGCAAGGCCGAACGCCTCACCGGCGACTATCCCACCGAGCTGAAGCCGCTCTCCGAGGAGCTCAACGCGCTGATGGCGCACAACCACGAGGTCGTGGAGCGACAGCGCACCCACGTGGGCAACCTCGCCCATGCCCTGAAGACCCCGATCTCGGTGATGATCACCGAGGCCGCGCAGCGACCCGGGCCGCTGTCCGAAGTCGTGTCGCGCCAGGCCGAGGTGATGCGCCAGCACGTCGACCATCACCTCCGCCGCGCCCGCGCCGCCGCGCGAAGCCGCGGGCAGGGGGAACGCACCGACGTCGCCGAGGTGCTCGACGAGCTCGTCCGCACGCTGGAACGGATTTTCGCGGAGAAGGGCGTCCGCATCGACTGGGACGCCGACGAGGACCTCTGCTTCCAGGGCGAGCGGCAGGACCTGATGGAGATCGCCGGCAACGCGCTGGAGAACGCCTGCAAGTGGTGCAAGGGCCGGGTGCGGGTGCGCGCACATGTGCTTGGGCTCGACCGCTTCGAGCTCTCGGTCGAGGACGATGGGCCGGGTCTTGCGCCGGACCAGCGCGAGACCGTGATCCGCCGGGGCGCGCGCCTCGACGAGGACGCGCCGGGATCAGGTCTGGGCCTGTCGATCGTCGACGAGCTCGCCCGCGCCTACCGCGGCGCGCTCAAGCTGGGCGACTCCAACCTGGGCGGCCTGAAGGTCGAGGTCGATCTGCCACGCGCGGCCGTCTGAGAACGGCGATCTTAAGGTTCGGAAAACCTTAACCCGCCCCAGCGCATGGTCGATCGGCGGACCTCCTTCCGCCCGGAGCTCTCAATGCCCGCGTTGTCGGAGCGCAAGATCGAGATCGTGCGCCAGCTCGTCGAGGCTGCGCCCGATACGATCGTGGGCGGACTCCATCGGGCGCTGGCGGAAACCGCAGCGGAGTCGAGCCTTGCTGATGTGCGACGGCTCGTCGAAATCGAGGTTCGCGACCGGCGACTGCGCAATGCGATCCTGCAACCCATCGCCCCCATGTGCGTGGGCGACGGGCGAGACGCCAAGCGGCTCGTCTTCCCGTCACGCGCCCTCGGCAGCCTCTGGCGCGGTCTGAAGGTCATCGCCCCCGACGGCGTGGCCGACGCCGCGGTCCACCTGATGGACTTCCGCCCGGGCGAGAGCCCGACCGAGCCGTTCGATGCGCTCGTGCGGCTCGCGGCCCAGGCGCTGCGCAACCGCCAGACGAACGACTTCGAGCAAGCCGCCGACGTCTGCGACCTGGCCCGCCCCGGCGGCGGCGACAGCTTCGCCCTCTGCCTCGACCTCTCCCCGGTGGTCCGGCGCACCATCCCGAAGCTGCCCGACTGGACGGCCCATTTCGGCGAGGAGACCACCGCCTCCGCGCGTCTGGCCTACAAGGACGCCGTCGCGATCGCCGAGGACGCCGGCCCGCAGTTCTTCGAGATGCTGACCGCGCAGCTTCCCTATCCATGGATGGTGCTGCGGATCATCTCGGCGGTGATGGACAAGCCCACCGAGCGCTACCTCGCCGACTCCGAGATGGCGGTCTTCGGCGAGCGGGTCATGGAAGACATCGAGGACGGCATCAAAGCCATTTCCAAACTCGACCCCGACGGAGGTCCCGACGCGGGCCGGGCGGCCGGCAAGCGGGTCGAGCTGATCACCTTTCAGGTCTCCGAGATGGAGACCTGCATCGACCTCTCCCGAGAGCATGGCTGGGGCCATGACATCGCCAAGCACCGCAAGTCGCTGGCCGGCGTGGTCGAGGCGCACCTGCGCACGGCCGAAAAGCTCGCGACGGCGGCGCTGCCCACGCAACCCGCCAAGCTCGCGCGAATCCGGCGCAACATCCCGCGCTTGAACGGACTGCCCGAGCCGATCTCCGTCCGCCGCGCCATGACCTTCCTGAGTTTCGCCCAGGAGGTGCGCTCCAGCGCCAACTACGGCGGATTCGCCGCCGCTCGCGGCAAGATGCAGGAGAAGCTTGGCGACATGCTCGACTCCTACGTCGAGGAAGTGCTGGACCTCCTGCGTACCGGCGACGCCGAAAACGAGGGCGCCGGCTACGCCTACCTCGAGGTCGCCGCTGACATCAGCCGGCTCGTACGGGACGAGAAGGCGGCCGAGCTTGTGCGCCGTCGAGCCGCCGCGGTTCGACAGGAAGGACAAGGGGTCGCCTTGACAGCCAAGGCGTCATGACCCACTCCCCGCCGTGGCGGGGTTCCGCGACAGGGCGAGTCCATGATCGTTTTCTGGGTTGCAGCCGGCGTGCTCTCGGCTGCCGCAGCGGGCCTGATTCTGAGTCGTGCGGCCTTTGCGGCCAGACGGCGAGAGGGGTTCGATCCGACCCCGATCCTCTACCGCCGCCAGTTGGCCGAGATCGACGAACTCGCCGATCGCGGGTTGATGGGCGAGGCCGAACGGAAGAGCGCCCACGCCGAAGCGGCGCGTCGGTTGCTGGCGGCGGCGGATGCGCCGGCGCAGGCCTGGACGACGCAACCGACGGCGCGCCGCTGGGTGCTCGTCGCGGTGATCGCTGCGCCGGCCATGGCGCTGATCATCTACCTGCAGCTGGGCTCGCCGGGGCTTCCGGACCAGCCGTTCGCGGCCCGGATGCACCGCTGGCTGGCCGCGAACCCGTCCACCCTCACGCTGCCCGAGCTGGCGGCGGTCCTCCAGAGGAAGGTCGCCGAGCGGCCGAACGACCCCGAGGGCTACCGTTTCCTGGCGCTTGCCGAAGGGGCGCAGCAGAACATCCCCGAGGCGGTCCGGGCGTTGCGCAACGGCCTTAAGATCGCCCCCAATCGGGCCGACCTTTGGGAGATGCTGGGCGAGGCTCTGACAGCGGAATCCGAAGGCAAGCCGACGGACGGCGCCCGGCACGCGTTCCAGCAGGCCCTCAAACTCGACCCGAAGTCGGTGAGCGCCCGCTTCAACCTGGCCCGTTTCCGGGTCGAGGACGGCGACGTCGCCGGCGGCATCGCCGACTGGAAAGCACTGGCGGCCGAACTACCGAAGGATGACCAACGCCGGGCGGCCATCGAGCAGGCCATCGCCGACCAGACGGGCCGCCCGCCACCGCCGCCGGCGCTCGCGCCGGGCCAGGTCCCGAACATCAGCGCCATGGTCGAGCGTCTGGCGCAGCGCCTGAAGGCCAATCCCGACGATCCGGATGGTTGGGTGCGGCTCGTCCGCGCCTACGCCGTGCTGGGCGAGACCGACAAGCGCGACGCCGCGCTGGCGACCGCTCGGGCCCGCTACGCGCGCCGCCCGGACATCCTGCAAGCCCTCGACGCGGCCTCGAAGGCGGAGCCGATGAATTGAGCCTGCTGCCCAAATCTCCGAAGGCGCGCCGGCGCCTGACGCTGATCGCGGCGATCGCCCCGGTCCTGGTATTGGCCGTAGGTCTGACGCTCTGGGGCCTACGGGGATCGATCTCCTTCTTCTACACGCCCAGCCAGGCCGAGCAGGCGAAGCCGCCGCCCGGCCGCTCGATCCAGCTGGGGGGCCTCGTCGCCAACGGTTCGGTGGTCAAGCACTCGGACGGCGCGGTGGAGTTCAACGTCGTCGACCAACACGCCGCCGACCACGTTGTCTTCCAGGGCGACCTGCCGGACCTCTTCCGTGAGGGCCAGGGCGTCGTCGCCATCGGCGCCTTCCGCCCGGATGGCGTCTTCGTGGCCAAGACGATCCTGGCCAAGCACGACGAGAAGTACATGCCGCGCGAACTCGCCGAGCAACTCAAGAAGCAGGGTGAGTGGCGTGGCGACGGTGCGGTCCCCAGCTATGAGAAGGCGGAGCACCCATGATCGCCGAGCTCGGCGCTTTCGCCCTGATGTTGGGGCTGGCCTGTGCGCTGGCCCAGGTGGGGCTTTCGACAGCGGCGCGCTTGCGGCGTTCGACCGTGCTGGCCGCGGCTGGCGAGGGCGCGGCGCTGGCCTCTTTCTTCGGCGTCGCGATCGCCTTCGCGGTGCTGATCCAGGCGTTCGTGGTCTCCGATTTCTCGGTGGCCAACGTGGCGGCCAACTCCCACACGGAGAAGCCGCTGCTTTACAAGGTGGCCGGCGCCTGGGGCAGCCACGAGGGTTCGATGCTTCTGTGGGACCTGGCGCTGACCGGTTACGGGGCGGCCATGGCGCTCTTCGGCCGCAACCTGCCCAGGAACCTGAAGACGATCGCGGTGGCGACGCAGGGCGCATTGGGCAGCGTCTTCCTGGCGTACACGGTCTTCGCCTCGAACCCGCTGGCCAGGCTCGTCCATCCGCCGGTCGAGGGCGCCTCCCTCAACCCGCTGTTGCAGGATCCGGCGCTCGCACTGCATCCGCCGTTCCTCTACTCCGGCTACGTCGGGATGAGCGTGATCTTCTCCCTCTCCGTCGCGGCCCTGGTCGAGGGGCGGGTGGACGCAGCCTGGGCCCGATGGGTGAGACCTTGGGCGCTCGCCGCCTGGAGCCTGCTCACCATCGGCATCATGATGGGATCGTTCTGGGCCTATTACGAGCTCGGCTGGGGCGGCTGGTGGTTCTGGGACCCGGTGGAGAACGCGAGCTTCATGCCGTGGCTGGTCGCCGCCGCGCTGCTGCATTCGGCAGTCGTCACCGAGAAGCGGGGCGCGCTGGCCGGCTGGACCGTCTTCCTGGGGCTCGCCGCCTTCTCGTTCTCGATGCTCGGAGCCTTCCTGGTGCGCTCGGGCGTCCTGACCTCGGTCCACGCCTTCGCGGTCGATCCCAAGCGCGGCGTGCTCCTGCTGTTCATCCTGGGCGCGATGGCGGGCGGGGCGTTCGCGCTGTTCGCGTGGCGCGCGCCAAACCTGAACCAGGGCGGCGTATTTGCGCCGGTGAGCCGCGAGAGCGCGCTGGTTCTCAACAACATCCTTCTGGCGGCGGCGACGGCGACGGTGCTGCTCGGGACGCTCTACCCCCTGATACGCCAGGCTCTGACGGGTGACGCCATCTCGGTCGGGCCTCCGTATTTCGACCTGACCTTCGTGCCGCTGATGATCGCGCTGATCCTGATCCTGCCGGCGGGCCCGCTGCTCGCCTGGAAGCGCGGGGATGCGGCGGGCGTGGCGCAACGCCTCTGGGCGGCGGCGGCCCTGGCGCTGGTCGCTGGCATTCTCACCTATGCCTTGGTGAGCCCGCGGAAGGCGTTCGCCGCCTTGGGGCTGGCGCTGGGCGCCTGGCTGATCACCGGTGCGATCGTGGAGATCGTGGAAAGGACACGGGCTTTCCGCGCGCCGCTTGCCGAGACCTGGCGCCGCCTCATCGGCCTGCCGCGGGGCGCCTGGGGGATGACCCTGGCGCACATCGGCCTGGGAGTTTTCGTGCTGGGCGCCTGCTTCGAAACCGGTTGGCGGGCGGAAGCGGCCGAGACCCTTCCCATCGGCGGCAGCTTGAACGTGGGCGCCTACCACCTCGTCTTGCAGAAGATCACGCGGGTCGAGGGGCCCAACTACGATGCTGAGCGCGCCCAGATCCTGGCGAGCCGCGATGGAAAGGGAGTCTGCCGGGCGTTCCCTGAACGTCGGCTCTACCTGGCCAATGGCCAGACCACGTCAGAGGTCGCCATCTGTGACCGCGGGCCGAGCCATCTCTACATCGTGCTCGGGGAGCGGCGCGACCAAGGCGCCACGCCCGTCTGGCTGGTCCGGGCTTACTGGAACCCTTGGGCGGTCCTCATCTTCGGCGGACCCGCGATCATGGCGCTGGCCGGCGTCATCTCGCTCTCCGACCGGCGGCTCAGGCTGGGCGTCGCGCGCCGGCGGGAGCAGCCGGCGTGAGGCGGCGAGCGGTTCTGGCGGCGCTCGCGGGCGTGCTGTGCATCGCCGCCGCCTCCGATCCTGCGGAGCGGTTGCCGAACCCGAAGCAGGAGGCGCACGCACGGGCGCTCTTCAAAGACATCCGCTGCATGGTCTGTCAGAACGAGACCATCGATGATTCCGAGGCGCCGCTCGCCGCCGATCTGCGCCGCATCGTGCGTCAGCAGGTGCAGGCGGGTCGGACCGACGACCAGATCAAGAAGTACCTCACCGACCGCTATGGTCAGTTCGTGCTGATGCGGCCCTCGTTCGACGCCGGCAACATCGCGTTGTGGGCGGGGCCCTTTGTGGTGGTGGCCTTTGGGCTCCTGCTGCTGGCCGGGCGCCTGAGGAACCGGGAGCCCGATCCGGACCTTTCCGAGGCGGAGGCGAAACGCCTCGAGCGACTATCGCGGGACGCCTGACCCTGACATCATTGCGCCCTACAAGCGGCGGATTGCGGAACGAAGCGTGACCTAAGCTTAAGTTGAGAGCAGTTGCGCTCTCGTGCATCGAACCTAGGTTTGTGGGTGTGCGTGGCCTCCCCCCGCGCCCCAAGGAAAGAAGGCTGATGACCTCCAAGAAGACTTACCTGTTCGGCGCCATCGCTGGCGCAGGCGTCATGGCCGCGGCTGTCGCCGGAGCTGGCATGCGCCTTCCCGCCGCCCACGCGGACCAGGGCCAGGTGGTCAAGGTTTCTACAGCGCCGATCTTCGCGCCACCGCCAGGCGCGCCGATGTCCTTCGCCGACATCTTCGAGAAGGTCTCCCCGGCGGTCGTCTCGATCAACGTGACGAGCCGCGTCGATCCCAGTCTGCTGCGGCGGATCCCGGGCCTCGAGGGCCTGCCGTTCGGCCTCGCCCCTCCGGGCGGGGGGGGCGACGACGACCAGGGCGGGAGCGCACCTCAAGGCGGTCGTACGCCGAAGGGCCAGCCGAAGCTTCCGACCCAGCAATCGTCAGGCTCCGGCTTCTTCATCTCGCCCGACGGTTACATTGTCACCAACAACCACGTTGTCGAGAACGCCGAGAGCATCAAGGTCGTGCTGAAGGACCAGCGCGAGCTTGACGCCCATGTGGTGGGCCGCGACGAGGCCACGGACCTGGCGGTCATCAAGGTCAACGGCGGGCCGTTCCCGTTCGTGAACTTCGAGAATTCGGCCCGGCCGCGGGTCGGCGACTGGGTGATCGCCGTGGGCAATCCGTTCGGTCTCGGCGGCACGGCCACGGCCGGCATCGTTTCCGCCTACGGCCGAGACATCGGTGAGACCTTCGTCGACTACATCCAGATCGACGCCCCCATCAACCGCGGCAACTCCGGCGGCCCGACGTTCGACATCTATGGCCGCGTCATCGGCGTGAATACCGCCATCTTCTCTCCGACGGGCGGCTCGGTCGGCATCGGGTTCGCCATTCCCGCCGACGTCGCCGAACAGGTCACAGGCCAGCTCATCCGCCATGGGAAGATCGAGCGGGGCTACATCGGCGCCACCATCCAGAACTTCACGACGGAAATGGCCGAGGCCCAGGGCATGGGCGACCAGAAGGGCGCTATTGTCTCCGACCTCGTCCCGGGCGGACCTTCGCA
>JAGWSE010000245.1 GCA_028869395.1 Alphaproteobacteria bacterium
GAACTGCTTGCGCTCGGCGGCATAGGCCACGCTGTCGGCGATCAGCCGTTCGGCCACCCCGACGCAGACGGCCGAGATGTGCAGACGCCCGCGGTCCAGCACCTGCATGGCGACCTTGAAGCCTTCGCCCTCGCGGCCCAGCCGGTTCTCTGCGGGCACCCGGACATTGTCGAAGTTCACGTCACAGATGTGGGCGCCCTGCTGGCCCATTTTCTTCTCGGGCCTGCCCACGCTGAGGCCTGGCAGATTGCGCTCCACCAGAAAGGCCGAGACGCCGCCGGCCCCGGGCTTCGAGGGGTCGGAGCGGGCCATCACCGTGAAGAGGTCGGCCTTGTTGGCGTTGGTGATGAACCGCTTAGAGCCGTTCAGGATGTAGGTGTCGCCGTCTCGGATGGCGCGCGTCTGCACATTGGCGCTGTCGGAGCCCGCCTCCGGCTCGGTGAGGGCGAACGAAGTGACGATGTCACCCGAGGCGATGCCGGGCAGGTACTTCTGCTTCTGCTCGTCGGTGCCGAACATCACCAGCCCCTGGCTGCCGATGCCGACATTGGTGCCGAAGGTGGACCGGAAGGCCGGGCTGGTGTGGCCCAGCTCCACGCCGATCAGGCACTCCTCCTCCATGGAGAGGTCGAGGCCCCCGTACTCCGCCGGGATCGAGAGGCCGAAGAGGCCGAGCGCCTTCATCTCCTCCACAACCTCGGGCGGCATGGCGTCCTGTTCGGCGACCTGCGCCTCCAGCGGGCGCAGGCGTTCGGTGACGAACCGGCGGACCGTATCGATCAGCTGGTCGCGCGTCTCGGCGTCGAGCGCCATGGCGATGCCCCTCCCCGTCCGCTCAGGCGCGCTCGAAGACCGCGGCGATGCCCTGGCCCCCGCCGATGCACATGGTCTCCAGCCCGTACTTGCCGTCGCGGCGCTTCAGCTCGCGCAGCAGGTTGGCCAGGATTCTCCCGCCGGTCGCCCCGATCGGGTGGCCGAGCGAGATGCCGGAGCCGTTGACGTTCAGCCGGTCCCGCTCATCCCAGCCCCAGCCCTTCAGCACAGCCAACACCTGGGGGGCGAAGGCCTCGTTCAGCTCCACCAGGTCGATGTCGTCCCAGGAAAGCCCTGTCCGCTCGAACAGCCGCTTCACCGCCGGCACCGGCCCGATGCCCATCCGCGACGGGTCGCAGCCGGCGGCGGCCCAGCTCACGAACCAGCCCATCGGCTCCAGGTTCAGCTCGGCGAGCTTGTCCTCGGCGACCACCAGGCAGGCGGCCGCGGCGTCGTTCTGCTGGCTGGCGTTGCCCGCCGTGACGACGCCGTCCTTCTCGATGGGCTTCAGTTTCGCCAGGCTCTCGGCCGTGGCGTCGGCGCGGACGCCCTCGTCGCGGGAAAACACGATGGGATCGCCGCGCTTCTGCGGCATCACCACCTCCACGACCTCGTCGTCGAACTTGCCCTCCTCCCAGGCCTTGGCGGCGCGCTGGTGGCTCATGGCGGCGTATTCGTCGGACGCCTCGCGACTGATCTGGTAGTCGCGGGCCAGGTTATCGGCCGTCTCGATCATGCCGCTGATCACGCCGAACCGCTCGATCGGCTGGCTCATGACGCGGCCGCGGGCCAGGCGATCGTGCAGCGTGACCGATCCCGCCCGCGCGCCCTTGCGCATGTCGGTGGTGTAGTACTCGGCGTTGCTCATGCTCTCGACGCCGCCCGCCACGACCACGTCGGCGACGCCGGTCTGGATCATCATGGCGGCGTCCACCACCGCCTGGAGTCCGGAGCCGCAGCGCCGGTCGAGCTGATAGCCGGGAATCTCGATCGGCAGACCCGCCGCCAGCGCCGACCAGCGCGCGATGCACGGCGCCTCGCCCGAGCCGTAGCCCTGCGCGAAGATCACGTCGTCGATCTTCTCCGGATCGATCTTGGTCCGCTCGACCAGCGCCCTCAGGATCACCGCGCCCAGTTCGCCGGCCGGAACGTCCGACAGCGCTCCCAGGTACTTGCCAACGGCGGTGCGGATGGGGGAGACGATGGCGGCGCGTCGCATGGGTGACCTCGGGTGTCCGGAAGCGGCCGTCAAACTAGTGTTTGAACCTGCGAGGGGCAATGGACGGCGGCGACCAGCAGCTGGAGACGAACTACACCTCGACGCTGCAGACCATCACCGAAGGCGAGTGGGCCGGCTGGTCCTGCTATGTCGGCGGCGACCCGTTCGAGGACCACGCGGGACCGTTCTACTGGACGCACGACCCGGACGGACGGCCGCGCTGCGCCTTCAAGGCCGAGCACAAGCACATGAACGGCGGCGGCTTCCTGCACGGCGGCTGCGTGATGACCTTCGCCGACTATTCGATCTTCGTGATCGCCCGCGACCAGCTGGCGGGCTCCTCGTCGGTCACCGCCACCTTCAACGGTGAGTTCCTCGGCACCGCGCATGTCGGCGCGCGCGTGGAATGCACCGGCGAGGTGGTGAAGGCCGGTCGGTCCATGGTCTTCGTCCGCGGTATCATCGAGAGCGGCGGCGAACCGATCATGAGCTTCTCCGCCGTGATCAAGAAGACGGGCCGACGGGCCGGCTAGGCTGGACTTCGAGGCCGACCTCGGGTCCTTTCGTTGGGGAAGCCGCGGGAGATCGCCATGATGGATGCCAGTTGCCACTGCGGGGCGGTGCGCCTGAGCGTCGAGGCCGCGCCCGCGGAGGTGACCGAGTGCAACTGCTCGATCTGCCGACGGCTCGCCGCGCGCTGGGCCTATTATTCGCCCGCCGACGTGAAGATGCCGAAGGCGGGCTCGACCCAGCCCTACGTCTGGGGCGACCGGATGCTCGCCTTCCACCGCTGCAAGTCGTGCGGCGTCACCACCCACTGGCAGAGCCTGGACGGCTCCAAGGACCGCATGGCCGTCAACGCCCGCCTGTTCGACGACATCGACTGGGACGAGATCCGCATCCGTCACTTCGACGGGGCGACGACGTGGGAGTATGTGGACTAGAGGAGACGCGATGCCCCTCCTCTCGGTTCTCGACCTTTCGCCGGTCACCGCCAGCGCCACGCAGGCCCAGGCGGTGCGCGACACCCTGGAGGTGGCCCGCGCCGCGGAACGGTTCGGCTACCACCGCTTCTGGGTCGCCGAGCACCACAACATCCGCGGGCTTGGCTCGCCTAACCCCGAGATCCTGATCGCGGCGCTGTCCCAGGTGACCAGCCGCATCCGGCTGGGCTCCGGCGGGGTGATGCTGGTCAACTACTCTCCCCTGAAGGTCGCCGAGACCTTCATGGAGCTGGAAGCGCTGGCGCCCGGCCGCGTCGACCTCGGCCTCGGCCGCGCCCTGGGGGCCGACGCGCGCACCGGCGGCGCGCTGCGTTCGATCGGCTCCGACGCCTTCCCGAAGTACCTCGCCCTGCTTTCCGCCTGGCTGCTCGACGCCTCGGGCAAGGAGCCGATCGGTGAGGATCATCCGCTGCACGGCATCCACGCCAGCCCGGCCGGTCCCAACCATCCCGAGCTCTTCATGCTCTGCTCGTCGGTGGAGAGCGCGATCTTCGCCGGACAGGCGGGGATCGGCATGGTGTTCGCCGAGTTCATCGCCCGCGCGGACGGCGACGCGGCCGTGGCCGCCTACCGGCAAGCCTTCCAGCCCTCGGCCTTCCGCAGCGAGCCCTGGGCCGGGCTGGCGCTGGTCGCCTTCGCGGCCGAGACCGCGGACGAAGCCTGGCGGCTGGACGCGCCCCGCCGCGCCGCCAGCGTCGCCATGCTGGAAGGCGCCCGCCAGCGGTTCCCGGACGTCGCCGAGGCGCAGGCCTATCTCGCCGACCGCAGCGCCTCGCCCGTCCTGCAGATGATCGAGAGCCGAACCATCGCCTCGGACCAGATGACGGTTCTGGGCCGGCTCGCCGAGAAGACCCGCACGTCGGGGGCCGACGAACTCTTCGTCATGGCCACGGGCCCGAGCCTCGACGCCCGCATCCGCTCCCTGGAGCTTCTTCGGCCCGATTGACCGCAGGAGCGGAAACATGCGGCGGGCTCGCCGGTTGAGGCGCGGACAGCCGCGCGGAGCCGCCCATGAGCAAGGTCCTCGTCCTCTACTATTCGAGCTACGGCCACGTCGAGAAGATGGCCCAGGCGGAAGCCGACGGCGCCCGCTCGATCCCCGGGACCCAGGTCGACATCAAGCGCGTGCCCGAACTCGTGCCCGACGATCTGGCCAGGAGTTCCGGCTACAAGCTCGACCAGGCCGCGCCGGTCGCCAGGATCGACGACCTCGCCGCCTACGACGCGATCATCGTGGGCTGCGGCACCCGCTTCGGGCGCATGGCTTCGCAGATGGCCAGCTTCCTGGACCAGGCGGGCGGCCTGTGGGCGCGCGGCGTCCTGAACGGCAAGGTCGGCGCGGCCTTCACCTCGACCGCCACCCAGCACGGCGGCCAGGAGGCGACGCTGTTCTCGATCCTCACCAACCTGCTGCACTTCGGCATGGTCACCGTGGGCCTGCCCTATTCCTTCGCGGGCCAGATGACGCTCGACGAGATCACCGGCGGATCGCCCTACGGCGCGACCACCATCGCGGGCGGCCAGGGCCAGCGGCAGCCCAGCGAGAACGAGCTCGCCGGCGCCTACTTCCAGGGCCGCCTCGTCGCCGAGACCGCCGCGCGGCTGGCGGGCGAGCTGAAGGACATCAAGACCCCGATGCCGCAGGGCGAGGCGCACACCTGGAAGGAGCCGGACGCCGGCTCAGACGGCCCTGCCCCGGCGCACTGATTACGCCGGCTGAGGCTGCGCCTGGGGCATGCCGGAGGTTGCGGCGGGGCGGCTGCGCATCGCTTCGGCCCAGCGACCCAGGTTCTTCAGCTCCTCCGGCGCGGCGAACTTGATCATCCGCCCGAAGTCGAGGCCGATGAAGCCCACGATGTCGGCGACGGTGAGCCGGGGGCCCGCCAGCCATTCGCTCTCGCCCAGGCGACGGTCGAGCACCTTCAGGCCGCGCAGGCCCGAGGCCTTGTTGTACTCGGCGATCGCAGGGTTCTGCTGCTCGAGCGCGGCCAGCGCGGGGTGCGTGTGGCGGACCATCAGCATCAGGGGCGTGGCGACCAGCATCTCGGCGCGGCGAAGCCACATCTCGATCACCGCCGTCTCCTCCGGCGTGCGGCCGAACAGGTTGGGCTCGGGATAGCGGCTCTCGAGATAGCGGCAGATGGCGACGCTCTCGGTGATGCAGGTCCCATCGTCCAGCTCGAGCGCCGGCACGTTGGGCAGGCCGGCCTTGGCCAGATAGTCCGGCTGTTTGTGCTCGCCGGCGATGAGGTTGAGGGTCACGACCTCGACGTCGTCGATGCCCTTCTCGGCCATGAACCAGCGCACCCGGCGCGGATTGGGGGCGAGCGGCGTGTCATAGAGCTTCATCGCGAGGGCCTCCGTGCTGCGCCGCAACAGGAGCCCCGCGGTCAATTCGCGTCAACGGTGACCTTGGGTCAACCTCCGAACAGGCCGGAGGGCATCGCGCCGACCACCGACGCGGTCAGGCAGGTCGCCAGGAAGCCCGCCAGCATCGCCTTCCAGACCATGCCGACCACCTCGCTGCGCCGCTCCGGCACGAGCACCGAATAGCCCGCCAGGTTGATGCCCACGGAGGCGATATTGGCGAAGCCGCAAAGGGCGTAGGTCATGATTACCCGGCTGCGCTCGGCCATGTCGCCCGCCGGGATCGCGCCCAGCCGGATGAAGGCGGTGAACTCGGTGAGCACCAGCTTCACGCCGAGCAGCGAACCCGCGGTCGGGGCATCGGTCCAGGGCACCCCCATCGCCCAGGCCAGCGGCGCGAAGACGACGCCCAGGGCCCGCTCCACCGACAGCGGAGCCCCCGCGACCGGCGGCAGCAGGCCCAGCAACCCGTTCACCATCGCCACCAGCGCCACGAACACGATCAGCGTCGCGGCCACGTTCATGACGATGGTCAGGCCGTCGGAGGCGCCGCGGATCAGGGCGTCGACCGTGGAGTCGTAGATCTTGTCGCTCTCCGGCTCGAGCGCCTGGGGCCTCTCGGCCTGCGGGTCGCGCGGCACGAGGATGCGGGCCAGCAGCACGCCCGCCGGGGCGGAGATGATCGAAGCCGTCAACACGTGCGCCGCCGCATTCGGCAGCACGCCCTTCAGGATCGTCGCATAGGCCACCATGGTCGAGCCCGAGACGCACGACATGCCCACGGTGATCAGCATGAAGAGCTCGGAGCGCGAGAGCGTCGGCAGGTAGCTGCGGATGAAGATCGGCCCCTCCACCTGGCCCATGAAGATGGTGGCGGCTGTGGCCAGCGCCGGCGCGCCGCGCAGGCCCATGGTCTTCTCGAACACCACGCCGAACCCGCGGGTGATCCACTTCAGGATGCGCCAGTGCCACAGCAGCGCCGCCAGCGCGCAGACCACCAGGATCACCGGCAACACCCGGAAGGCGAAGACGAAGAGACCGCCCGGGTTTGTCAACGGATAGGGCTGGTCGCCGGTCCCGGCCAGGAAGCCGAACACGAAGGCGACGCCCGCCTGGGTGCTGGCCGAAAGCCCGTCGACCACGTGACCCGCGCCCTGCAGGCCGCTGCGCAGCGCCGGCAGGCCGAACAACGCTGCGACCAGCACCGCCTGCAGCGCGATCGCGCCCAGCGCCAGCTTCCACGGGAACCGCCGGCGGTTCTCCGACAAGGCCCAGCACACGCCGATGACCAGCAGCAGGCCCACCAGGCTCTGCGCGTTCTGCGGACCGAACATGCCCCTCGTAGCCCCGCCGCCGCGGATTCGCGGCCCCCCGGCGATCAAGGCGGAGAAGGCGCCGCGGCGCAAGCGAGCGCGACGCCGCGGCGCCGTGGATCGCATTACGAAGGTTTAATCCGCCACGTCGCATCTGCGCCGCACTCCGGGCGCCTCTTAACCACGACGAAGGCGCCTTCAGCGTAACAGCGTCCGATGGGCGCGTTACGCCGATTTAACTGGCCGCAGGCTAGTGGTCGGGAGCACTTTCGCTCAGGAGTTGCAGGGGCGGTCCGCCAAATGTCACTGGCGCTTTCGACGCTGATCTACGAATGGCGACGCTACACCGCCGCGGTGGTGGCGCTCGCCTTCTCCGGCCTGCTCATCCTGGCCGAGGTCGGCATGTTCACCGGCATTGTGCGCGGCATCACCGCCACCATCGACCGGTCGCGCGCCGACATCATGGTGCTCGGACCCAAGGTCACCGCGCTGGTGGATTCCGGCCCCGGCACCGGCGTGCCGAAGCGGATCACGCCGCAGATCTACATGAATCCCGAGGTGACCGAGGTCGAGCCGCTCGACGGCAATGGCGGCATGTGGATCAACGACCCGAAGGCCGGCCAGAAGCGCAAGACCGAATACGTCCAGATCTGGGCCATCGATCCGCGCGCCGGCTCCGTCAGCCTGCCCACCGACTACACCGAGGCCACGCGCATCGCCCTGCAGGAGCCCTTCGCCGTGGCCGTCGACGCGACGAGCCTCGGCCGGCTGGGCGTGAAGCTCAACGACACCGCCACGCTCAACCACCACACGGTGCACGTGCGCGCCATCCTTCACGGCTATCCCAGCATCAACCAGGTCAATGTGGTGATGTCCAAGGACACGCTGCGGATGCTGGGCATGGACGATCCCAACAACCCGCGCGACGGGCCGTTGATGGTGCGCATCAAGGATCCGGCAAAGGCCGAGCAGGTGCGCGACCAGCTGAACGCCGTCAGTCACGGCGAGTACCGCGCCTGGACGCGCGCGGAGCTGTCCAAGGCCAACGAAGGCGCGCTGATGAAGGAGCAGATCATCGGCCTGTTCCTGGGCTTCACCGTCTTCATCGGCTTCCTGATCGGCATCGGCATCACCTCCCAGACGCTGCGCGGCGCGATCCTGGCCAGCATCAAGGAATTCGCGAGCCTCAGGGCGCTGGGCGTCTCGATGGGATCGCTGCGCTGGATCGTGATCGAGCTGTCCTTCTGGGTCGGCGTGGTGGGTCTCGCGGCGACCGGCCTGTTCACCTGGGGCGTCTACCTGCTGGGCGAGAAGTTCGGCGTTCCGATGGGTTTCCCGACGTCGTGGGTGGTGGGCATCGCCATCCTGCTCACCCTCATCTCCATCTTCTCGGGCGTGCTCTCGCTGGGCGTGCTGAAGAAGAGCCAGCCTGCGGACCTGCTGAGATGAGCTCTCAACACGCCCTCGTCGCCCAGGGCCTCGTGAAGCGGTTCAAGACCGGGCGCACCCACATCGAGGTCCTGAAGACGCTCGATTTCGACGCCAACCACGGCGACGTGACCATGGTCATGGGGCCATCCGGCTCGGGCAAGTCGACCCTGGTCGCCACCCTCTCGGGCCTGCTCAAGCCGGACACCGGGGCGGTTCAGGCGCTGGGGCAGGACCTGTGGAACCTGCGTGGCTCGAAGCTCGACCGGTTCCGGCTGGATCACTGCGGCTTCATCTTCCAGGGTTTCAACCTGTTCCCCGCGCTCACCGCCCTGCAGCAGGTGGAGATCGTCCTCAAGTACCAGGGCGTCCCCCGGCGCGAGGCGCACCGTCGCGCCGCCGACGCGCTCGCCGAGGTCGGTCTTGAGGCGCGGGTGAACCAGCGGCCTTCGGAGCTTTCCGGCGGCGAGAAGCAGCGCGTCGCCATCGCCCGCGCTCTGGCCAAGCAACCCCAGCTGCTGTTCGCCGACGAGCCCACCAGCGCGCTCGACGGCGAGAACGGCCAGGTGGTGATCAAGCTCCTGCAGCGCGCCGCCAAGAGCCACGGCGCCGCCGTCATCTGCGTGACCCACGACCCCCGGCTCGAGGTCTACGCCGACCGCGTCATCCATATCGAGGACGGGCGGATCCTGAACGACCGGCGCACCGGCGCCGCCGCGGATCCGGCCCGCCCGCAACCCGAGCTCATCGGAGCCTAGAGACCAATGCCCGCGCTCCTGCGTAACCGCTTCGTCTGGATCCTGATCGCCGTCTTCGTGATCGGCGGCGGCGGCTTCATGTTCATGTCGAGCCAGGCCAAGGCGAAGAAGGCGGAGGCCGCCAAGGCCCACGCCGCCGCCCCGCCGAGTCCTTACGTCGCCGTGGGCGACGGCAAGGCCGACGTGGAAGGCGGCATCATCCAGGTCGCGGCGCGCACCTCCGGCATCGTCGATCAGGTGCTCGTCCAGGAAGGCGACTCCGTGAAGGCGGGCCAGGTGCTGGCGAGGCTCGACGACGAGCAGCCGAAGCTGGCGGCGCTGGCCGCCCAGGCCGAGCTCGGCCAGGCCCGCGCCCAGATCGAACTCCTGAAGGTGCAGCTCGCCACCGCCGACCGCGAGCGGGCGCGTCTGCAGCCGCTGGCCTCGCGCTCCTTCGTTACCAAGCAGGCGCTCGACCAGGCCAACGACGCCGTACGTCAGGCCAAGGCGGGCATCGACGCCCAGAACGCCGCGATCGCAACCGCGCAGGCCAAGCTGGCGGAGGCCCGCTACAACGAGGAGCTGACGATCATCCGCGCGCCCGTCGACGGCAAGATCGTCCGTCGCTACGCCAATCCCGGCGCCGGCGCCTCGACGCTGAACGTGTCCAACATGTTCGACCTCGAGCCGAATTCGGCCCACATCGTCCGCGCCGAGATCACCGAGAACGCCCTGCCCTATGTCAGCGTCGGCCAGCCGGTGCAGATGTCGCCGGAGGGCGATCCGAACAAGAGCTTCACAGGCAAGGTGCTGCGCGAGGCGCCGGTCTTCGGCGCCCGCAAGCTCGCCTCCGACGATCCGGCGGCGCGCACCGACGAGCGGGTCGTTGAAGTGGTGGTCTCCGCCGACGGCGCGCCCTTCCTGGTCGGCCAGCGGGTGCTCGTGAAGTTCATGCGCCAGCAACAGGCCCAGGCCGCAACCGCCCCGCCGAACGCCTGACGCCCGACCCGTCCCGCGCCGCCTTCGGGTGACGCCGGGAGAGGAGTTGACGCCTCGGGCGCCGCGCCGCACAACGCGCGCCCATTCGAACACGCGTCCAACTCAAGGGGATCCTCATGGCGGACATCCGCTTCGACGGCAAAGTGGCCATCGTCACCGGCGCAGGCGGGGGGCTGGGCCGCCAGCACGCCCTGGAGCTCGCCAGGCGCGGGGCGAAGGTCGTGGTCAACGACCTGGGCGGATCCGTCGACGGTTCCGGCGGTGGCTCGGAGGCCTCCCACAAGGTCGTCGAAGAGATCAAGGCCGCCGGCGGCGAGGCGATCGCCAACGGCTCGTCCGTGACCGACGACGCGGGCGTCGCCCGCATGGTCAAGGACGCGATGGACGCCTGGGGCCGGATCGACATCCTGGTCGCCAACGCCGGCGTGCTGCGCGACAAGACCTTCGCCAAGATGGACATCCCGGACTTCGAGTTCGTCCTGAACGTCCACCTGCTGGGCACGGTGAAGCCCGCCAAGGCCGTCTGGGAGATCATGCGCGAGCAGAACTACGGCCGCATCGTGGTGACGACCTCCTCGTCCGGCCTCTACGGCAACTTCGGCCAGTCGAACTACGGCGCCGCGAAGCTCGGCATCATCGGCTTCATGAACACGCTGAAGCTGGAGGGCCAGAAGAACAACATCCACGTCAACGCCATCTCGCCGGTGGCCGCCACGCGGATGACCGAGAACCTGATGCCCCCCGAGATCCTGGAGCGGCTGAAGCCGGAGTACGTGACGCCCGCCGTGGTGTTCCTCTGCTCCGACGAGGCGCCCACGGGGACGATCCTCACCGCCGGCGCGGGCGCGTTCGCCTGCGCGCGCATCGTCGAGACCGAAGGGGCCTACCTCGGCGACAGCGGCCTTTCGGCCGAAGCCGTTCGCGACCACCTGGGCCAGATCACCGATCCCGCCGGCCAGAAGGCCTACGCCACGGGCGGCGAGCAGACCCAGAAGTTCTTCCGCAAGATGCAGGGCGGCTGAGCCCAACCTGCGGAGGCGGACCGAGCGGGCGGCCATCGGCCGCCCGTTTCGTTTGCGCCGAACATGACGCCGAATCCACTTGCGCCCTCCTAGGTTATCGCGCGTAACCTGAGCCCGACCGCGCCCGGTGAACGAGGCGTGGGCCGACCCAGGAGGATTCTGTTGTCCAAAGCCGCGCCGGCCCGACTGCCTTTGCGCTCCGTGCTCGCCTTCGCGTTCGCCTATCTGCCGTTCGCCGCCCTGACCCTCGCGGTCGCCGTGCAACTTCCGAAGTTCTTCGCCTCAAGTCTCGGCGTGGGCCTGGCGATCGGCGGCCTGTTCGGTCTCGTGCGGCTGATCGACATCCCTGTGGACCCCCTGCTGGGCCTGGCCATGGACCGGACCCGCACTCCGCTTGGCCGCTATCGTCCCTGGATGCTGGTCGGCGCGCCGATCCTGATGCTTGCGCTTTACGAGCTCTTCCAGGCGCAGGTGGGCGTGGGACGCTGGACGATCATGGTCTGGCTGCTGGTCATGTACCTCGGCATGTCTATCCTGCTGGTTGCCGGCAATTCCTGGGCGTCCACCCTGGCCCCCACCTACCAGGAACGCTCGCGCATTTTCGGCGCCATGTCGGCGCTGGGCGTCGTCGGCGCGGCCAGTGTCCTGCTGATCCCGACCGTGATCGCCAAGCACGTGGGCGAGACCCAGTCGGTGCGGGTGATCGGCTGGTTCCTGACCGCCCTCGTCCCCGTCGCCGTGGGGATAACCGTGCTCAGCACGCCCGAGCGGCTGGTGCACGACGCGCACGGAAGGCGCTTCACGTTGCGCGACTACGGCGCCCTGCTGGTGCGGCCCAACGTGCTTCGCCTGCTACTCGCCGACCTTTCGGTGACCCTGGGCCCCGGCTGGATGGCGGCGCTCTACTACTTCTACTGGGAAGCCTCGCGGCAGGTGAGCTACGCCGCCTCGAGCATGCTGCTGCTGATCTACATCCTGGCCGGGCTGGCCGGCGCGCCCGCCACGGCCTGGCTCGGCAACCGCATCGGCAAGCACCGGGCCCTGATCGCCACCACGACCCTCTACTCGCTCTTCCTGATGATCATCCCGCTGACGCCCAAGGGCCTGTCCTGGCCGTCGTTCCCCATCATGTTCTGCCTGGGCTCCTTCGCGGCGGGTTTCGTGGTGATGATCCGCGCCATCACGGCCGACGTCGGCGACGAGATCCGGCTGGAGAACGGCGCCCAGCAGATGGGTCTGCTGTATGCGCTCACCAGCGCCACGACCAAGATCGCCGGCGCGTTCTCGATAACCTTCACCTTCAAGGTCCTCGACCTCGTCGGTTACAATCCGAAGCCCGGCGCGATCAACGGCCCCGACCAGATCCACGGGCTCGAACTCGCCTTCATCGTGGGCCCCATCGCCTTCGTCATGCTCGGGGGCGCCTGCTTCCTCGGCTACAAGCTCACCGCCGAGCGGCACGCCGACATTCGCCGCCAGCTCGACGAGCGCGACGCCCTCTACGAGGAGGCTGCCGTCCTGCAGTCGGTGACGGGTCAGCCGGACGGCGTGGCGACCTCCGCGTCCTGAGGTCTCCCCTTACGGAAAGTTGTTGCGCACGAAGGCCCTAAGCGCTCTCCTCAATCGATTAGCGCCCCCTCAGAGGGCGACCATTGATATTTTGAGGAGACGCTCGTGACCGTCACTTCCTCCGCCTCCGGAGGCCGTTCGCTGTCGTTCCCGCGGCTCTTGGCCTTTTCCACCGGAAGCATGCCCGTCTGGATCATGGCGATCCTGGTGGGCGTCTACCTGCCCAAGTTCTACGCCGGCCACATCGGGGTGAGCCTGCTGGCGCTCGGCGGGGTGATGGCGGCGGTGCGCCTGTCCGATCTCTTCGTGGATTTCCTGCTCGGCTGGCTCATGGACCGGACCCACACCCGCTTCGGCCGTTATCGGCCGTGGTATGCCGCGGGCCTGCCGATCTTCGCCTTCGCCACCTACCGGATCTTCAACCCGCCGGCCGGCGCAGGCGTCGGCTATCTCGCCA
>JAGWSE010000246.1 GCA_028869395.1 Alphaproteobacteria bacterium
GAGGTTCGTCTTGCCGCATGCCGACGGGAAGGCGCCCGTGATGTAGTACGCCCGTCCCTGCGGATTGGTCAGCCGCAGGATCAGCATGTGCTCCGCCAGCCAGCCCTCGTCACGGGCCATCACGGAGGCGATGCGCAGCGCAAAGCACTTCTTGCCGAGCAGGGCGTTGCCGCCATAGCCCGAACCGTAGGACCAGATCTCCCGGGTCTCGGGGAAATGGACGATGTACTTGATGTCGTTGCAGGGCCAGGCGACGTCCTGCTGACCCGCCTCCAGCGGCATGCCCACGGAGTGCACGGCCGGCACAAAAAAGCCGTCCTCGCCGAGCTGGTCGAGGGCGGCCTGGCCCATCCGCGTCATGATCTTCATCGATACGGCCACATAGGCCGAATCGGTGATCTCAACGCCGATGGCGCTGATTTTCGAGCCGAGCGGGCCCATGCAGAAGGGGACCACGTACATGGTCCGACCCTTCATGCAGCCCTTGAACAGGTCCTTCAGGTCGGCCCGCATCTCGGTCGGGTCCAGCCAGTTGTTCGTCGGGCCGGCGTCCTCCTGCTTCTCGGAGCAGATGAAGGTGCGGCTCTCGACACGCGCCACGTCCTTCGGGTCGGAGGCGGCGTAGAACGAATTCGGGCGCTTGGCGGGATTGAGCCGCTTCAGGGTGCCGGCCGCCACCAGCTCGTCGGTGAGCGTGGTCCACTCGGCGTCCGAGCCGTCGCACCAGTGCACCCGGTCGGGCTGCGTCAGGGCCGCGATCTCGCGCACCCACCGGACAAGGCCGGCATGTTTGGTCGGCGCCGGATCAAGTCCCCGAATCGCAAGCTCGGTCATACTGAAAAACTCCCTCGAGCCGGCCGCCTGCGTCCCCCCGCCGGCCGCCGTAAAGTTGACGGGTTTCTAACAGGCGCAACGCCCGGATGCCTACTCCGGACGCTAGGGCAGACCCCTGGTTCCTACTCACCAACGCGCAAAATCGCCTTTGGATCAGTGGCTTCCGCCGAACACGGTTCGCGGCCTGGCGGCCGATCGAGGCGACGTAACCCTTTGCCGCAGCTCGCGAATCACCGTTCGCCGTTGACGTGCGCGCACAAACGGGGCGCACCGAACCCGTTGCGCCTGCCGGCCCCACCGACCCGTTCACAACCCAGCGAGCACGTGCTGGACCTGGCCCAGGAGCCTCATCCGGGGGCGATGGATCGGCCGACGGCCGCCACACCGAAGGCCTCGGCCCGCACATGCACCGCCTCGGCGGCCTCTGCCGCCTTGTCTCGCAACGTGAGCCAGGGAAGGGCCTGCGAAGCCGCCGCGGCCAGGCGCGCCGCGCCAGCTCCGGCGGACGCGCTCCGCACCGGCGCCGCATCTTCGGCCCGGCTCCGGGCGTTACGGCCCCGCCACGCCCATGCTAGCCTTGTTCCATGTCCGAGTCCGACACCGCCGCTGACGCCTCCCTCGAACGCGAGCCTGAATACAGAGCCGGGCCTGGGTGGCTCGTCCGCCCTGCGCCGGCCCCGGACTTGCCGGAGGCACGGGACAAGGCGGGCGCGCAGAGGGGCATGGCGATCGGCCTGATCGGCGGCGCCGCGTTCTGGGCCGCCGTCGCCGCCGCGGTCGTATGGTTCACCCGACGCTGAGCCTGCGCCGGGCCGCCTAATCGGCCGAGGCGGCCGGATCGCCGGCGAGACGACGACCGCCCTGCAGCCAGCGCGCCAGACCCGGGGTTGCGGCGCGGCGGACGATCGCTTCGTAGCGGTCGGCGTCCTCGGCGCTCAGGTGTTCACGCCAGCGACCGCTCCGCCCCTGGTTGATGAACCGGTCCGCCCCGCGGTCGAACGTCTCCTTCAGCAGCGGATACATCGCATCGCCGTCGCGCTTCATCGATTCGAACCGGGCGGCTTCGACCAGCGTCGGCATGAGCGCCTTCGGCGTGTCGATCTCCAGGAATTCGGAGATCCGGCGCATCTCGCCGGCCAGGTCCTGCTTCATGTCGTCGAAGTGGACGAATAGCAGGTTCGGACGCCGCCGCTCGCGCCAGTAGGTGGCCTCGAAACCGAAGAAGCTCGAGGCGCCGCGATCCGGCCCGTCCAGGGCGGCCTCGAGGTCATCGAACCAGCGCAGGAGATAGGCGCGCGGGTCCGCCGGGAGCGCGGGCGGCGGCCCGCCCGGTCCCGCGCCCGTTTCGGCGGCCAGCGCCATCGCCTGCTCGGCGACGCGCGCCAGGGCCTGAGGAGTGAAGCCCTGCTCGTGGTTCTGCCACGACAGCCTTGCGTCACGCCCATCGCGGCCGACATGGATGTACTTCACCGTGTCCCAGACCGGCAGGGCGTCGAACGGCAGGTGGGACTTCACGTAGCGCCGGTGCGTCTGCGCCTGCAGCCGGGCGAGTTGCTGGTCGAGCGGCTCCTGGATCGTCGAATCGAGCCACGGCGAGGTCTGGCCAAAGGGGCGCACGTCCGGCGACTGGAAGACCAGCAGGTCGACGATCCGCTGCGTCCATGTCGTGCCGCATTTGGCGAAGGTCGCCACGACGATGTCGCCGTCGCGCGGCTGGAACGCATTCCAGCGGCGACTGTCCGTCACCGGCGATCGGACCACGCGTCCGGGCGCGCGCTGCAGCTCGGGCATCCGGGTTCCCCGCGTTCAGAACACGACGTTATATCCCGCCCCGGTCCGAGGTTACAGGGCCTCCCGCCCAGCTTCGCCGGAACCCTGTCGCGGCCTGCCGCGCTGTTCGCCCGCGGAGGCCGACTGATGACCTATTGCGTGGGCGTGCTGGTGCGCGACGGGCTCGCCATGCTGGCGGACACCCGGACCAACGCCGGCGTCGACAACATCTCGAGCTATCGCAAGCTGCGGGTCTTCGGCGGCGACGGCGAGCGGCTGATCATCGTCGCCTCGGCGGGCAGCCTGTCGACGACCCAGTGCGCGCTCGAGCTCGCGTGTACGGGCATCTGCGCCCGCGACACGCAGGTGACCGAGTCCATCCTCACGGCCCCTTCGATCCATCGCGCGGCCTATCTCCTGGGTGAAGCGGTGCGCCGGACGCGGGAGGACATGGAGCGCCTCAAGGCGCGCGACGTCGACTTCGACGCCACACTTCTGGTCGGGGGCAGCGTGCGGGGCGAGGCCACGCGGCTGTTCCTCGTCTACGGCGCCGGCAACTTCATCGAATGCGACGAGGACACCCCCTATTTCCAGATCGGCGAGACCAAGTACGGCAAGCCGATCCTCGACCGGGCGCTCACCTTTTCAACGGGCCTCGAGGAAGCGCTGAAGATCGCCCTGATCTCCTTCTCCTCGACTATGCGCTCCAACCTCGCGGTCGGTCTTCCGATCGACCTCGTCACCGCCCAGCCTGGGGCTTGCGCGGCCGAGCTCTTCCACCGCATCGAAAAGGACGAGCCCTACTTCCGCGAGCTCAACGACCGCTGGTCGGACGCATTGCGGGCGGCGCAGGCCTCCATCCCGCCACCGCCCTACCGCTGAGCGCCGGCGGCTTCTTCGCCTTCGGGCGTAAACCCCACGGGCAGGTAGCCGTGGAGGAAAGACTCCACCGCCACGGTCACCGGGCCGGAAATCTCGCGGCGGCCGGACTCCATCTCCAGCACCCGCTTCTCGCCCTGCTTGTCGCCGCCGGCGAGCCTGAGCGCCCGGGCGAGGTCCTTGGGCGTCCAGCCCAGCGCCTCGCGCGCCTGTTTCAGATGCGGGCCGGTCTTGATCACGGCGGACCTCCTGGAGACGCCGCGCGCATAGCCCAGCGGGACGGCCGCGAAAAGCCTCCCGGATGGCGCACCCCGGCGCCTTCAGCCCAATTCTGGCGCACGCCGGCAGCCGCTGGACCGCTACTCGGCGTGGGCCTCGCGCTCGGTCCCGACCGGCAGGGCCGGCTTCAGCAGCAGGATCAGCGGCACGAGCAGCACGATGCTGAGCGAGATCCAGCTGAACACGTTGTCGTAGCTGATCATGGTGCCCTGGCGGGTGACCTCGCCGTTCAGCGCCGCCAGGCCCGAGCCGGCCCCCGGCTGCATCCATGCCGGCAGGCGAGCGCGCAACACGGGGTTGCTCAGGTCTATCCGCTCGCTGAGCCGCACGTGCGCCATGGCGGCGTCGCGGATCAACATCGCCTGCACGATCGAGATTCCGGCGCTCGAGCCCAGGCTGCGCGCCATGGTGGCCACGATCGTGCCTTCCGTGCGGTGCTTGGGATCGAGGGTCGCGTAGCCCAGCGTATTCAGCGGCGCGAACATCAGCCCGGTGCCGAGGCCTTGGATGAAGCCGGCCACCATGATCGGCTCCGGCGTCATGGAGAGGTCGAAGTGGCCCATCTGCCAGGCCGACCAGATATTGAGCACGACGCCTGCGAACAGCGTCAGCCGCGCGCCGAACTTCTGGATCAGCCAGGGGATCGCCAGGAAGGAGATCAGCGAGCCAAGGCCGCGGGGCATGGTGGCGAGACCGCTCTGCAGCGCCGAATAGCCCATCAGGTTCTGCATGAACGAGGGCAGCAGCGCGCTCGTGGAGAACAGCAGCGCGCCCACGAAGAACCCGAAGATGGTGGTGCCGACGAAGTTGCCGTCCTTCGCCAGGTCGCGGTGGAAGAACGGGTTCTCCGATGTCGCTGTCTGGATCACGAACACATAGAGGCCGATCACCGCCAGGATCAGCTCGGTCCAGATCTCCTTGGAGTGGAACCAGTCCTGGCTGGGGCCCCGGTCCACCATCACCTGGAAGCCCAGCACGAACATCACCAGCGC
>JAGWSE010000247.1 GCA_028869395.1 Alphaproteobacteria bacterium
CACCTCTGGTGGACCTGTCGTGGCGCCAGCCGCGCAGCAGGGTAGCTAAGTGTGGACGGGATAACCGCTGAAAGCATCTAAGCGGGAAACCCACCTCAAAACAAGGCTTCGCCGAGAGCCGTGGTAGACCACCACGTTGATAGGCCAGGTGTGGAAGCGCCGCGAGGCGTGTAGCTTACTGGTACTAATCGCTCGATCGGCTTGATCGTTCTTATCAAAACTCATGAATGCTTCGCCTTTGTGTAGGCGGACAATGATGTCGTCGTATCCGCTTCGTTGACCTGGTGGTTTTGCCGGGGGGTCCCCACCCGATCCCATTCCGAACTCGGTCGTTAAGCCCCTCTGGGCCGATGGTACTTCGTCTTAAGGCGCGGGAGAGTAGGTCGCCGCCAGGTCTACCAAGCGGATGCGAAGTCAAAACCCTCCAATCACGATATCAAGCCCGGTCTCCTCGAGGTCCGGCGCAGCAGGATTGCCGCGGGGTGGAGCAGCCCGGTAGCTCGTCAGGCTCATAACCTGAAGGTCACAGGTTCAAATCCTGTCCCCGCACCCACAACAACCGCACCCTCTCCGGCCCCGGAGAGGGTGTTTTGCTATGCGGCGACAGTTTCGCGGGGGCGCCGGCGAGCAAGAAATCGGACGCCTCGGGACAGCGGCCGCCGTGCCCGCCGCGCGTCCGATGGGCGATACTGCGGCGGTCACCCGGGGGCCGCCATGAACATCGCACACTGGCTGGAGCGCGCCGCACAGAGGACGCCGGATGCGCTCGCCCTCCTGCGGGGTGCGCTGCCCGAGGCCGACTACGCCGAATTCGGCCGGCGCGCGGCGGCGCTCGCCCGTTGGCTTGTGGAGGATCTGGGTGTCGCGCCTGGCGACCGGGTCGGCCTCTTTCTCAAGAACCGCACGGAATATCTCGAGGCGCTCTACGCGATCTGGTGGGCCGGCGCCGTGGCGGCCCCTATCAACGCCAAGCTCGTCGCCTCGGAAGCAGCCTTCATCGTCGAGGATACCGAGGCGAAGATCGTTTTCGTGGATGACACGGTCGACCTCGCCCATGCGGCGTTCGAGGGGCGGACGATCGACGTCCTTTGCGACCCATTCCGGCGGGCCCGGGACGGCGTCGCGATGGCGGCGCCCCTCGCGCGGGCCCCGGACGACCTGGCGTGGCTCTTCTACACGTCCGGCACCACCGGCCGTCCCAAGGGCGTGATGCTGTCGCACGCCAACCTGATGGCCATGACCTACAGCTACCTGGCCGACGTGGACGCCGTCACGGGCGAGTGCGCCACCATCTACGCCGCGCCCATGTCGCATGGGGCCGGGCTCTACAATTTCGTGTTCGTCCTGAAGGGCGCCCGCCACGTGGTCCCGGCCTCCGGCGGATTCGAGGCGCTGGAGGTCCTGCAGCTTGCCGAGCGCGTGGGTGAAGCGAGCCTGTTCGCGGCGCCCACCATGGTGAAGCGCATGGTCCAGGCCGCGCGGTCCGGAAACCGGACAGGCGAGGGGCTTCGGCTGGTCGTCTATGGCGGCGGGCCGATGTACCTCGCCGACATCAAGGAGGCGCTTCAGGTGCTGGGGCCGCGTTTCGCGCAGATCTACGGCCAGGGTGAGACGCCGATGACCATCACGGCGCTGCCGCGAGACGCGCATCGTCTGGACGCCGGCCCGGAGGGGGACCGGCGGCTGGCTTCGGTCGGGCAAGCCCACAGCGTCGTCCAGGTTCGGGTCGCCGCCGCCGACGGGACGGAGCTCCCCGCGGGAGAAGCCGGCGAGGTCCAGGTGAAGGGACTGACGGTCATGTCGGGCTACTGGAGACGGCCCGAGGCCACCGCCGAGACCCTGGCGCATGGCTGGCTGCGCACTGGCGACGTGGGCCGGTTCGACGACGAAGGCTATCTGACGCTCACGGACCGCACGAAGGACGTCATCATCTCCGGCGGCAGCAACATCTACCCGCGCGAGGTTGAGGAGGTGCTGCTGACCTGCCCGGGCGTGCGCGAGGCCGCCGTCGTCGGCGCGCCCGATCCGGAGTGGGGCGAGGTGGTCTGCGCGGTGCTGGTGGCCGATGCCGGCGGCCCCGACGACGCGACCCTTGACCGGCACTGCGTGGCTCACATGGCCCGCTTCAAGCGCCCGAAGCGCTACCTGCGCGTGGCGGAGTTGCCCAAGAACAACTACGGCAAGGTCCTGAAGACGAGCCTGCGCGACCTTGTGAGAGGCGACGCCGCTCAGGCATGAGCCCGTTCGAACGCCGCGATCGCGTCGGCGTCGGCGAAACTGTTGACCGCCCCCAGCGAGGCGCAAGCCAGCGCGCCGGCCGCCTGGCCGCGCCCCATGGCCCGCTCGGCGTCACCGCTGGCGACCAGCTCGGCGACGAACGCCCCGATGAAGGCGTCGCCCGCTCCGGTCGTGTCCACCGGATCGACCTGGTATGCGCCCTGCGCGACGAGCGTCTCGTCTCGCCGGAAGAGCGCCGCGCCGCGGCCGCCGCGCGTCACGACCACGGCTTGCCCCACCTGTGCGAGCAGCCGCTCCCCCGCCGCCATCGGATCGCTGACGCCGGCCAGCGCGGCGGCCTCGATCTCGTTGACGAACAGGATGTCCGTCAGGGCGAGCAGCGCCTCTTCCAGGTCGGGCCGCGCCGGGGCGGCGTTGAGCGCCGTGGTCACGCCGGAGGCGCGGGCGATCTCGAACGCGCGCCGTGTGGCGGGCCAGGGGGTCTCCAGCTGCGCGAGCACGAGCCTGGCGCCGGCGATCAGCGGGGTGGCCGCCTCGATGTGGGCGGGCGACAGCCGGGCGTTCGCGCCGGCGTCCACGACGATGCTGTTCTCGCCGCCGGCCTCGACCAGGATCACCGCCATGCCCGTGGGATGGACCTCCAGCCGCGGCGCAGACGAGCCGTCGATGCCTGCGTCAGCCCAGACCTGAAGCGCCTCGGAGCCGGCGGGGTCGGCGCCGATGGCGGCCAGCATGGCGACGCGCGCGCCGCAGCGGGCGGCCTGCACGGCCTGGTTCGAGCCCTTGCCCCCCGGCGAGCGCCCGCGTGAGAGGCTGAGGCAGGTCTCGCCCGGCGCCGGCAGCCGCTCGACCGTCAGCACGAGGTCCAGGTTGTAGCTTCCGACCACGACGATATCAGCAGACATGCGGCGCCTCCCCGATCCGGTTTAGCCGCGCCGTTCGGCCTCTGGAATAGGTCCGGCGGTTGCCCTCATATGCGCGGCAAGCAATGGGGCGCCTTCGTGCAAGACCTCAGGGACGCGGGCGCCTAGGCTTAGCATCCCGGCGATCGCACCCGCCCAGAAAGGTCCCTCGTGAGCACCGCAACGCAGATCCGCACCCGTCCGCTGAAGCCCGGTTTCGGCGTGGAGATCCTCGGCGTCGACCTGCGGCGTGCGGACCGCGAGACCATGGCGGGCGTGGTCGACGCCTTCCACCGCAGCGGCGTGATCCTGCTCCGCGACCAGGTGATGACGCCCGGCGAGCTCACCGGATTCGTCGCCGAGTTCGGAGAGCCGGAGGACCACACGCTCAAGGAATTCACCGTCGAGGGCCATCCCAAGGTCTATCGGTTGTCCAACCGGGTGGTCGACGGCCGCCCGATCGGCGCCCATAACGACGGCGTCGGCTGGCACACCGACTACAGCTACAAGCAAGAGCCGGTGATGGCGACGATGCTCTACGCCGTGGAGGTTCCCCCGGAGGGCGCGGACACCATCATCGCCGACTGCGTGGCGGCCTGGGATGCGCTGCCGCCGGAGCGCCAGGGCGAACTGCAGGGCAAGGTGCTGCACCACTCCTACCAGCACTTCATGTCCACACGCGAATACGGCGCGCGCGAGCTCTCCGAGGAGCTCAAGCGCGAAAACCCCGACGTCTATCACCCGCTGGTGCGCACCCATCCGGCCGATGGCCGCAAGGCCCTCTGGCCCTCGACGGGCACGGTGATCGAGGTGATGGGCGTGCCAAACCCCGAGGGACTGGACCTGGTGCAGGAGCTCGTCGACTACGCGACGCAGGACCGGTTCACCTATCGGCACAAGTGGCGCGTGGGCGACATCCTGATGTGGGACAACCGCTGCACCCTGCACACCGGCACCCTGTTCGACGACACCAGGTACATCCGCGAGATGCACCGCCTCTGGGTCCGCGGCGACCGGCCCTACTGACCCATGGCCAAGTGGCTCATCACAGGCGCGGGCAGCGGCCTGGGGCTCGCCCTGACAAAGGTGGTGCTCGCCGCGGGCGGCCAGGTCGCCGGCCTGGTCCGACGGCCGGAATCGGCGGCGGAGGTCGAGGCGCTCGCGCCCGGCCGCGCGCGGTCCTTCATCGCCGATATGCGCGACGCCGCCGCGGTCCGCGCCGCGGTCGAGGCGGCCGAGACGGCGCTGGGCGGCCTCGACGTCCTGGTCAACAACGCCGGCTATGGCCTGATCGGGGCCGTGGAGGAGGCCAGCCTGGAGGAGATGCGCGAGCAGTTCGAGGTGAACGTGTTCGCCCCCGTGATCGCGATCCAGGCGATCCTGCCCCACTTCCGCCGCCGCCGGTCCGGCCACATCGTCAACGTCACCTCCGTGAGCGGCCTCGCCGCCTGGGCGGGAACGGGCGTCTACTGCGGAAGCAAGCACGCGCTCGAAGGCATCGGCCGGACGCTGGCGCAGGAGCTGGCGCCGCTCGGGATCAAGGTGACCAACGTCGAGCCGGGCGGCATGCGCACGGACTATGCCGGCCGATCCATGCGCGTCACCGAGCGTCGCATCGACGACTACGAGGCCACGGCGCACGCCTCGGAGCGCATCCTGGCGCAGCACGCCGGCTCCGAAGCCGGCGATCCGCTCCGGATCGCTGCCGCCATCCTGCAGATCGTTGACGCGCCGGACCCGCCGGTGCAGTTGCTGCTCGGCGCCGACGCGGTGCGCTACGCCACCCAGTCCATGGCGGCGTTCCAGGAAGAATTCGGCCGCTGGGCCGCGCTCAGCCTGTCGACCGGCTTCCCCGAAAGCTAGCTCAGGCGGCGCGCGCCTGTGTCGCCGCGTCCTCGAAGATGAAACTCATCATGCCCAGCGAGCCGTGCTCGATGCGGTCGTTGAACAGCCGGGCCTGATCCGTCGGGCCGCGCGCGCCCAGCACATAGAGGAACGGCCAGAAGTGCTCCGGCGTCGGGGCCGCGAGCTGGGCGTCCTGGCCGAGGGCGGCGAAATTGACCGCCCGCTCGGGCTCCGCGTCGACGATGGCCCGGCGCATCTCGTCATTGAAGCGGGCGGCCCAGTCGAAGGGCGGGCACTGCGCCGCCCCCCAGTTCATGGCGCGCAGGTTGTGGACGATATTGCCGGTGCCCAGGATCAGGACGCCCTCGTCGCGCAGGGGCGCCAGCCGCCGGCCGATGTCGACCCGCTGGGCCGGCGTGAGGGAGACGTCCATACCCAGCTGCGCCACGGGGATATCGGCCTTCGGATAGGCGTGCGCCAGGACCGACCAGGTGCCATGGTCGAGGCCCCATTCGGAGGCGTCCTGCACGACGGGTGTGGGCGCCAGGAGCTCGGCGACGCGAGCCGCCAGCTCGGGGCTTCCCGGGGCCGGGTATTGTTTCTCGAACAGCGCCCTGGGGAACGAGGGGCCGAAGTCATGGATGGTCTGCGGGCGGGCCATGGCCGTGACGGCCGTCGCGCGGGTCTCCCAATGCGCGGAGATGCTGAGGATCGCGCGCGGGCGGGGGATCGAACGCGCGACCTCGGCCCAGGCGCGGCTGATCTCGTTGGCTTCGATGGCGACCATCGGGCTGCCGTGCCCGAAGAACACCACCGGCATGCGCACCTTCTCACTCATCCTTCACTCCGCCGCGGTCTTCAGCGCCGCGCCCGACCTCATCCGGTCCCAGGCGGCGCGGTAGCGCGGCACGAGCCAGCGATTGAACTGGCCCTGCGCGCCCTCCTGCCAGGAATAGCGCCCCCGCGGCGCGAAACGCGAGCGCAGACCTTCCTGCACAAGGCCGTCGACGTGCATGTCCTGGGCGATGATCTTGCCGGCGCTGGTCATGATCATCTCGAGCCTGTGCGGGAAGGCCGGATCGTCCTTCGCGCCGGGCGCGACGAGGATGCCGGTGTCCTGCTCCATGGTCTCTGGCCCCGTGGCGCGCAGGATCAGGTAGATCACGAGATCGCTGGTGAGCACGAGCGACAGCGTCGGCGGGATGTTGGCGAAGGTCATCCGGCCGCGGTCGGTCTCGGTGAGCTTGGGGAACACCGGCAGCACCGCGCGCTGGGTCGGATTGAAGCTCGCGTCCGGATGCAGGGTGCCGTTGTAGCGCAGGAAGCCCGCGTCCTGGGGGCTCGAGTGCGGGAAGATCGCCAGCTCGCTCGGCACGAAGTCGTGCAGCGGCCCCTGGTGCAGCTTCGAGGCGTGGTAGCCGTCGTTGTTGTTCTCGAACATGACCTTCCAGTTCCAGGCGAACTGGCCCGTCATGGTGGTCGCGCTCTGGGCGTTGGCGAGATCATAGCCCGCGATCGCCTCGGCCACCGTCGTCAGCCGCGGCGTGAGCGGCGGCGCGTCGGCGTCGAAATTGATGAACAGGAAGCCTAGCCAGCTCTCCACCTTGAACTCGGGAAGACGGATCTTCTTCTTGTCGAAGTCGCAGGTGCGCTCCATGGCCGGCGCGTTCACCAGACGTCCGTCGAGGCCGTAGACCCAGTGGTGATAGGGGCACACGAAGCCGCGGGCATTGCCCTTGCCTTCGGCCACCAGCATCGCGCGGTGCTGGCACACCGACGACATGGCGCGGATCACCCCGTCGCGGGCGCGGGCCACGACGATCGGCTCGCCGACGATGCGGGTCGTGAAATAGTCGCCGGGCTCCGCCACCCAGTCCTCGCGGCCAACGCACAGCCATTCGTGGTTGAACAGCGCCTCGGTCTCGAAGGCGAAGAACCCCGGGTCCGTGTAGCAGGCCGGCGGCAGGGTCTCGGCGCGATCGAGCGGCGCGATCGAGCTCTCGAGGCTCTCGAAGAAGGCGTCGGTCAGGACAGCCGCAGGCATGGCGTCACTCTCGGGTCTGGGCTTCAGTCGGCCCCAGGCGACCGTAGTCCGGCCATCCTGGCGCATCTTGCCTCAGCACGCACTGAGAGTTTCGCGCCTCCATGGGGCGTCTCACTGGCGGCCTTTGCGATCGCGGCTGCGGAGCCTCGCGCCCGCTCCGCGCGCGACGCCGAGGATGGAGCGTCACTCCAAGATCAGCTCGGATTCGAGGGTCGCCCGGCCGCCCCGGGGGGCTGGGGCGGCCGGACTTGGACCGGACGATCGAAAGCTAGAACTGGAACGCGATCGTCCCGATCACCTGGCGCGGAGGAATGTACTGCTGGCTGGTCTGGCCGGTGCCGTACGGGTCCGTGTAGCGCGAGTTCACGCCGGCCTTGTCGAAGAGGTTGGTGGCCGCGATCGACAGGCGCAGGTTCGGGTAGGACGTGGGCGTGAAGTCCGCATAGAGGTCCGTGACCGTGTACGACTTCACGTAGTCCAGACCGGGCTCGTTGAAGATGCGCGCCCACATATGTCCGCGGTAGGTGATCTGCGCGCGGGTGTTGAGCGTGCCGGCGGCCAGGTCGAAGCGGTAGGCGGCGTAGATCGTCCCCGACGTCTGGGGCATCGCCGGCGGCTCGTTACCCTGGATGTTCTTCGCCGAGGCGATCACCAGGGCCCAGCAGCCCGGGTTGTAGAAGGCGCCGCCGAAGGCGCAGGGGCTGGTGAACGGCGGGTTGTTCTCGATCGCGTTCGCGACGGTGGAGTCGATCGTGTAGTAGGCGCCTTTGACCTTGCCCTTTTCCAGCGCCAGCGTGCCGCCGGCGTGCAGGTGGTCGCCGAGGCCGGCGTACTCCGCCTCGATCTCGAGGCCGTAATCCTGGATCTTCGGGATGTTCGAGATGCCGCCGTCGAACGGCACCGGGTCGGTCTCGATGTACTGGAAATTCGTGTGGTTGTAGTAAAACGCGGCCAGGTTGAGGCGCAGCCTTCGGTCGAGGAAGAAGTTCTTCGAACCGACCTCGAAGGCGTCGTTCTTCTCCGGCTTGAAGACCGCCGGAATGACCACCTGACCATAGCTGCCGTTCACGCCGCCGGGCTTATAGCCGCGCGCGTAGCTGGCGTAGATCATGTTCTGCGGCGTCAGGTCGTAATCGGCCTCGAGGCGCCAGGTGGGCACGTTGTTGGAGCTCTCGTGGTCCACGAGGTTCGTGCCGAACGCCGAGAAGTTGTAGCTCTCGTCCCGGAAGTAATCGTGATTGTAGCGCAGGCCGGCCGTGATCCGGAACACGTCGGTCACGTGGTAGGTGGCCTGGCCGAAGACGGAATAGGACCGGCGCCGGACGTGCGACAGGTTTCCGTAGTTCAGGTTCGCCGGCGGGTTGTTGGTGATCCCCGGCGGAATGGCCAGATCGGCCGGCGTCGGGGCAGTGGTCCCGCCGTATTCGACGACGAACTGCTTGCTGCCCTGGTAGAGCCCGAACAGGCCCACGATCCACTCGAGCTTCGAGCCCGACGGCGACAGGATGTCGAACTCCTCGGTGTAGTTGTGGACGTGGGTGTTCCACGCGGCCACGTCGTCATAGGCGCCGATCAGCGAGAAGGCGCTGCGCGAGGAGTCTTCCTGCTGGATGTGGTCGAGACCCTGGTAGGCGGTCACCGACCGGAGCGAGAAGTCCGGCAGGTCCCACTGCAGGTTCAGGTGGTAGAGCTGGGACGTCAGCTTAAAGTGGCTCGGATAATCCTGGTACACCTTCCGCGGGTCGGACAGCGGATCGTTGATGTTCTTCTGCGCGTCCCCGTGCTGGTTCGAGCGGTAGACGTCGGCCGTCAGGGTGGCCTTGAAGTGATCCGTGGGCTGCCAGAGCAGCGCGCCCTTGACGCTGCCATCGTGGGCGTCGTCCAGCCGGAAGCCGGGAATGGCCACGTTCTCGGTGAAGCCCTTGTGGTCGAACTTCTGGGCCGAGAGGCGCAGGGCGAACTGGCTGTTGATCGGGATGTTCACCTCGCCGCGCTCGCGGAACAGGTTGTAGGTCCCGAAACTGAAGTCGCCCGAGGCGTCGTACACGCCGATCCGCGGCTGGCGCGTGATGATGTTGATGGCGCCGCCGATGGAGCTCTGGCCATAGAGCGCGCCCTGCGGGCCTCGAAGCACCTGGATGGAGTCGACGTCGAAAAGCGTCTGGTCCAGCGAGATGGTGTTGGCGATGTAGACGCCATCGATGAACTCCGAGACGCCCGGAGATGTGGTGAGCCCGTTCTCCGGCGTGCCCGAACCGACACCGCGGATGGTCACGAGGTTCTCGAAGCCCGAGGTCTTGGTGACCTCCAGGCTCGGCACCTTCGCGTTCAGGCCGGCGACCTGGGTCGTGAAGGTCTGGTCGAGCGCCTGGCCCGACATGGCCGTCACGGCGTCAGGCAGGCGCTGCACGTCCTGGCCCCGGCGTTCGGCGGTGACGATCACCGTCTCGAGCGCCACGGGCGCGGTCCTGGCGGCGGCCGGCGCCGTCTGGGCCAGGGCCGAGGTCTGGGCCTGGGCCGAGGTCGCGGCGATGGCGGACAGCGCGATGGCGCAGGTCGAAAGAAGCAACTTGCACTTTGCAGTCGGCATGGAGCCAGACATTTCCCCCCTCCGTGTTCGGATTCCACCAGGCCGCCCCGGCGGCCTGGGTCGCCCGGCAAGTAGGGCGAAATGAATCGCGCTTCCCAATCGCGGATTCGGCCTCGCTGGGTTCTGGGCGCCCAAATTCGAAGCGATCCCGCCGTTCTCTAATCAAAATAGAGCCGCATTAATCGCGGATCGTCAAGTCTTAGGGCGTTCGCCCCGGACAAAACGGATGGACATCGTGGCGCGACGCCTCCGTATACGCGTTCAGATTCAGAAGAATATCGATCTTATTCTTCGAACGACATGTCCACGCGACGCGTCAACTTCTGAACGCGCGCCGACGATTGCGCGCCGCCAAACGCGCCGATCAGTGGTTTCGTCTGCAGCGCTTGCCCGATAGCCGGCGGAGTCAGGCCGGCTGCGCCTTCTTCCCCCAAACCTCGCGAGCCTTCTCGTAGACCCCCTGATCGTACGAATATTCGATGGTGTTCCCGTCCGGATCCTTGATGAAGCAGACGTAACCGATCTGCTTGGGCATCTGGACCGGCCCGAACGCCAGGGATCCTTCGGCCTTCGCCCGCGCCGCAATGTCGTCGACGGCTTCCTTGCTGGCGGCCTCGATCCCGATGTGGGCGAACGGGCCCATCGGCGGGTGGACGGCCGGGGCGAAGGGGTCGTGACCTTCGTAGAATTGTCCAAGCACGAGAATGAACGGGGAGTCGGGCTGTGACGGGTCGCCCAGCCAGGCGTTGCGCCCGTCGGCGTCCTCGCCCTGGGAAAGCAGCCGCAGATGCGTGAACTTCTCGTACCAGGCGATGCTGGCGTCGATGTCCTTCACCGCGAAGGCGATGTGGGTCCAGGTGGTCCGGGTCGGGCCTACCGAGTGCTGGGCCTGATTGGTCATGGTCACGCCTCGATCAACACCTGTTCGGATGGGACGCTATACGCGCGCGAAGAGCCCCTCTTGCCCGTAGGCGCACGAGAACTTGCCGCCCGGGCTTGGTTGGCGGGGCGCCTGAAGGATCAGCCATTTGGATCGAACCTCGGGAAGCGGCTGCGGTGGTAGAGCAGGGGCGCCGAGGCCGAGGCGTGACAGGTGCGAAGCCCCCGTCCGATCACGACCAGATGGTCGCCGGCGGCGTGGGCGGCTTCCACGGCGCAATCGATGAACACCGGCGCGGCGGCGAGCTGCGGCGCGCCGTCGTCGGCGGCGCTGAACGGATGTCCCTCGAAGCGGTCCACCACGTCCAGAGCCGCGAACCGATGGGCCAGGGGCTCGGCCTCACAGCCCAGGATGTTCACGCCGAACACCCCGCTCTCGAGCACGGGCTCGCGGATCGGGTTCTCCCTGGCGAGGCAGATGAGCAGCAGTGGCGGCGACAGGGAGACCGATGAGAAGGCGTTGATCGTCGAGCCCACGGGGGAGGCGCCATCCCAGCTCGTGACGATGGTCACGCCCGTGGGGAAATACCCCATGGCGGCGCGCCATTCGGCCGGAGAAGGCGGAGCATGCATCGTCAGCTGACTGGCCATGGCGTCCGGTTGGGGAGTTGCGTTCGCGCGATCACCGCGCGGCCGGCTTCGCGAGCCTGGGCCAGCAGACGGGTCTCGTCGAAGAGGGTGGCGTGGCCCGCGTCCAGCACCTGGAGGCCGTCGATCCAGACGCTGTGGACGCCCGAGGCCGGAGCGCTGAGCGCAAGCTGGCTCACGGGATCGAAGACCGGTCCCCATTCCGGGAGGTCGGTGTCGTGCAGCACGATGTCGGCCTTCTTGCCGATCTCCAGCGAGCCCAGCGCCTCGGACCATCCCATGGCGCGGATGGGATCGAGGCTCGCCATCTCCAGCATCTTGGTGGGCGGGATGAGTTCCTGGTCCCGGCGAGCGTCGCGGAAGGCGCTCGCCATCAGCCGGGCCGAGCCGAGGACGTCGGCGGCGAGGCCGTCCGTTCCGAGCATCACCGGCACGCCGCGGTCGAGCATCTCCGGGAAGCGTCCGATCTGGGTGACGCCGAAGCCGCCCTGCAGGGCGGCGTGCGGGCAGTGGATCGCGGCCGCCCCGGAGCGGGCGAGCACGTCGAGCTCGGATTCGTCGATGTCGGCCAGATGCGTCAGCATCAGGTTCGGACCCAGCACGCCGATGTCGGCGAGGTGCTGGAGGGGGCGGCGGCCATGGTTGGCGAGGAACCACTCGGGATCGCCCGAGCGGGGGCTCATGTGCGCCGAGACGCGCAGGCCGCGCTCGTCGGCCAGGCGCTTGGCGGCGATCCACACCTCGTCAGGATTGGTGGAGTGGCCGACCAGCAGCGGCCAGGCGGCGAGCCGGCTCTCTGGCCCGTGGTCGGGATACCGCTCGACCTCGTCTTCGAGCAGTCCGATAGCGGCGGCCGCCACCCGCGCCGCCGGTTCGGCGGGATTGTACGCGCGGCCTTCCACCCAGCGGCCCACCCGGCCGCGAATGCCGGTCTCGGCGAGCCCTTCCATCACCGCGTCCAGCTGAATGACCGTGCCGGCCTCCACGAACGCGGTCGTGCCGTAGCGGATCATGTTGAGCGCCGCGAGCTGGGCGGCGATGCGCTCCTCCTCCGCGGTCTGCGCCTTGAAGATCGGGATCACCCAGCGCTGCAGCTTGTCCGACCAGCTGTCCTCGGGACCACCGCGCGCGAAGCCGCGGGTGATCGGATCGCCGGTGATGTGGATGTGGGCGTCGACGAAGCCGGGCGTGGCGACGAAGCGTCGGCCATCGAGCCTGCGGGCGGCCTGGACCTCCCGCTCGAGGGCTTCGCGCTTGCCCACCGCCACGATGCGATCGCCGGACAGCGCGATGGCGCCATCCTCGATCACCCGGCGCGCCGCATCCATGGTGATCAGGGTGGGACCGGAGATCAGCAGGTCGGCTTGAATGGGCGGCGCCGTCATTGCGCCCCCTCGCCGACGGGGCTCGCCACGGCAGCGGGGCGCCACACCGGACGGTGCATGAACAGGGTGGCCAGCAGCATCGCGGCGGTGATCGCGACACACAGCCAGAACATGCCGGTGAAGCTGCCAAGGGTGTCGCGCGCCCAGCCGCCGAACGCCGGGCCCAGCGCGGCGGTCGTGGAAATCAGGCACATGATCGAGAAGAGCTCGAGGTTCGGGCGCTTGCCGAAGTACTGGTAGAGCAGCATGGTCGCCGCCAGCAGCGACAGGCCGAAGCCCACGCCGACGCCCACCGCGTAGACCCACATCAGGGGCCAGCCGGTCGCCTCGGCCAGCGCGGCCATGCCCACCGTGAGCGAGACGAGCGAGACGATCATCAGCGTCTTGGCCGAAACCTTCTCGCCGGCCATGCCGCCGAGCACCGACACGCCGGCTCCGATCAGCGCCTCGATGCTCAGCATGGCGGCGGCGGCCTTGGGATCGACACCGCGCTCGGTCAGATGCTCCACCGCGAAGCCGTGGGCGGTGGTGTTGATCAGCAGGTAGGTCGTGTAGCCGGCGACGATGACGTAGAACTGCGAGGTCGACAGCGCGCGGCGGACCGTCCAGTCGCTCAGGCCCTCGATCATCTCGAGGGGACCGGCCTGCTCGGGCGCCGCCGCGACGTGGCTGGATTCGTTGCGACGGCCCGGCGTGGTCGCGATGGCGAAGGCGCCCGCGGCCAGCGACATCAGCACGAACGCCACCCAGTAGGGGCGCCAGCCGTCGGTGACCTCGTGGATGGCGACGAACAGCAGTGGTCCGGCCACCTGGCCGAGCGCGCCGATCGTGAAGTAGGCGCCGAGCACCGTGGAGCGGTTCTCGAACAGGTCGGTCAGAAGGTGCGTGCCCGGCACGGTGCTGACCAGGGCGAAGGCGAGCCCGATCATCACGGTGGCCGCGAGGTACATCCACACCGAATGGGTGAGCGCCATGGCGCCGAACCCCGCCACCATGCACAGCGCGCCCGCCGACATGGCGCCGCGCACGCCGATCCAGCGGATCAGGGCCGCCGGCGCCAGGCTCGCCAGTCCGCAGGCCACGCCCAGCAGGGTGTAGCCCAGCCCGGCCTCGGTCCAGTTCCAGTGCATCTCCCGCACCATCGACGGCAGCACGACGCCGAGCGACGAGAAGGCGCCCGCGGAGATGACGAAGAAGACGAGGCTCAGCGCCGAGAAGGTGAACCAGCGAAGCGAGCGGGGGCGGTCCAAGGCCGGCTACTCGCGGGTATAGTTGTCGGGAATCCTGGGATCGGAACCGGCCTTCACCCAGAGGATGATCTCATTGCCCCACGGATCGCGGAAGGCGTGGTTGAAGCCGTTGAATTCCTTCCAGTAGTGGTTCCGCCACAGCTCGGTTGCGCCGCGCTCGACGGCGCGCGCCATGATCGCCTCGGGGGTCTCGTCGTCACCCACCAGGATCCAGATGCGCGCCTTGCGGCCCTCGGTCGCCAGCGTCCGGGGCTCGACCCCCTTGGGATCCGGATGCGGCCGGGCGTTGGCGGCGTTGAAGATGCCGAGGTGCAGGTTGCCGATCTGGCTCTCGGAGCCGTCCGGGTTCGGGAAGTTTCCGCCCGGCACCATCCGGTGGAAGACGCCCAGCGGGCGGTCGTCGTCCCGCCATCCGAACACCTCGTTGTAGAACCGCCCGGCAGCGGCGGGGTCGTCGGACGCCAGGTCGACGAAGATCAGCGTGTTCGGCGTGGCCATCTCTGTTCCCTCCGTTCAGGATGCGTATTCGGCCCGTTTGGGCGTGAAGACGTCGAGGTTGAGCACGGCCTCGTCGCCCACCACGACGCCCCAGTGGCGCGCGTTCGGCGGCACGACCAGCAGCCCGCCGGGCCCGAGGCGGGTCACCGTCTCGCCGATGTGGAAGTCGATCCTGCCCTGCAGGATGTAGACGATCTGCTCGTGCGGGTGGTCGTGCGGGCGCGGCTCGTGGCCGGGCTGCAGCCGGTTCAGCGAGACGGTCGCCCCTTCGCCCGAGAAGGCCTTGCGCTCCACGCCCTCGCGGACGCGCTCCCACGGCGTGGAATTCCAGTCGATGGCGTGGATGTCCATTTCGTCCGCCTCCTTCTCAGGCCGCGCCGTAGCCGCCGCCGCCGGGGGTCTCGAGCACCACGTGATCTCCCGGCTGCATCGTCATCTTCTTGCCCTCCGATATCGGCTTGCCGTTCACGAGGAAGCGGCCCGGCGCGCCGTCCTCGCCGCCGCCCAGGCCCTCAGGCCCGCGGTCGAGCCGGCTGGGCACCGCATTGAGCAGCCAGGGCTCATTGGTGCGCATGTGGAAGGCGATGACCTGGCCGTCGCCGCCCGGCGTGCGGCCGGCGCCGCCCGATCCGCGGCGGATCTCGCGCCGGTCGAACACGATCGGCATGGCCGCTTCCAGGATCTCGACCGGCACGGCCGCGACACCGGTCGGATAGCAGGTGGCGCTCGGCCCGGGCTTGCTCAGGCGCGCGCCCATGCCGCCCGAGTAGTTGAACATCGACGAGGTGAACGCTTCGCCCAGGGCGTTCTTGCCCTGGATCTGCACGGTCCAAACGGCCCCGGACCCTTCGGCCAGCACGCGGTCCGGGATGACCTGATGCAGCGCCTTAAGGATCGGCATCGGCACGAACATGCCGACCACGTGGCGCGCGTTGAGCGGCGAGGGATACTCGGCGTTGACGATGCAGCCCTTCGGGGCCTTCACCTTGATCGGCGCCAGCGAGCCGTAGTTGTTCGGCTGCTCCGGGTTGAGGCAGCTGCGCACGGCGAACGTCGAATAGGCGTGGGTGTAGTTCATCACCACGTTGATGCCCATCGGGCTCGGCCCCGAGCTGCCGGCGAAGTCGATGGTCACCTCGCCCGCCTCGCTGTCGATCTGGACCGCGGCCTTGAGCGTGATCACGTCGCCGCCCGGCACGTCGAAACGGCTCTCGCCATGCCAGACGCCGGAGGGGAGGGCGCGGATCGCCTCGCGCGTCGCGCGCTCGGAGCGGGCGATGATCTCGTCGGACAGCGCCTCGATGTCGTCCAGCCCGTGGCGCTCGCAAAGCGCGTTCAGCCGCTCGCCGCCGGCCCGGCCGCTGGAGACCTGGGCGGCAAGGTCGCCGAACACGTGGTCGGGCGTGCGAACGTTGCGCCGGATGATGGCGTGCAGCACGGCGTTGGGCTCGCCGCGCTCGTAAAGCTTCAGCGGCGGGATCCACAGCCCCTCTTCGTGGACGTCGCGCGCGCCCGCCCCGATACCGTAGCCGCTGATGTCGGTGTGGTGGATCGTCGAGCCGATGAAGCCGATGAGCCGCTCGCCGCGGAAGATCGGGCACAGGACGGTGATGTCGAAGAAGTGCCCGGCCGACATCCATGGATCGTTGGTGATCACGATGTCGCCCGGCGAGAGCTTGCCCTCGAACAACCTGGCGAGGGTCTCACCCGCCGCGGCCAGGGAATTGATGTGGCCCGGCGTGCCGGTGTTTGCCTGCGCGACCATCCGCCCGCGCGCGTCGAAGAGACCGCTGGCCAGGTCGCCGGCCTCGCGCACGACGGGGCTAAAGGCGATGCGCTGCAGGGCCTTGGCCTGCTCGCTGACGATGCTGATCAGGTTCGACCAGAGGATCTCGAGTTCGATTCCGTCGAACATTAGCTTCTCCGCCGCGCCGTGATGCAGCCGATACCGTCCACCACGCCCGTCCAGCCGGGCGGGATGACGATCGTCGTCTCGCGTTCCTCGACCAGGGCGGGCCCCTCGATGGACTGGCCGACCGCGAGGTCCGAACGATTGTAGAGGCGGGCCATGGGCGCGTCCGGCCAGAGCGGGATGCGCCGCTCGCCCTTCGCCGGGCCGGGGCTGGTCGCGGCGCGATGCGGCGCTTCCAGCACATCCTCGGGGCCGCGAGCGGTGAGCCGCCAGCTGACCACCTCCACTGGCACATGCGAGGGATTGACGCCGTACTGCGCGAAATAGGCCGCTTCGAAAACCGCGCGGATGGCTTCGGCGTCCCGCCCGCGGCGGGGGTCCTGGTCGAAGAAGACGCCGACCTCGTTCTGCTGGCCGGCGTAGCGCAGGTCCGCCCCGAAGCTCCAGCGGATGGTGGAGGGGTCCGTCCCGGCTTCCACCAACGCGATGCGGGCTTCCTCCTCCATCTCGCCGATCAGGCGGCCCACCTCGCTCCAGTCGAGCGAGTCCAGGCGGGTGAGGGCGCTGCGGACCAGGTCCAGCCGGACCGGCGTGACCAGGGAGCCGAAGGCCGAGAGCACGCTGGCCTGCGGCGGGAAGATCACCGCCGTGCTCTGAAGCAGCTCGCCGACGGCGCAGGCGTGCACGGGCCCCGCGCCGCCGAACGCCAGCAGCGGCAGGCCGCGGTGGTCGACGCCACGATCCGTGGCGTGGGCGCGCGCGGCGCCGGCCATGGTCTCGGCGACGATCCGGAACACCCCGGCGGCGGTCTGGTCGCGGCTGGCCCCCAATTGGACGGCGACGCGCTCCACAGCCGCCTCGGCCGCCTTCCGGTCCAGCGGCATCTCACCGCCCAGGAAATTGTCGGCGTCGAGGAGCCCAAGGACGAGGTCGGCGTCGGTGACGGTGGGCTCCGTCCCGCCGCGCCCATAGCAGGCCGGCCCCGGCTCGGACCCGGCGCTGCGGGGGCCCACCTTCAGCAGGCCCAGACTGTCCACCGAGGCGATACTGCCGCCGCCCGCCCCGATCTCGATCATGTCGATCGAGGGGATGGTCAGCGGCATGCCGCTGCCTTCGGCGAAGCGGTACATGCGGTCCACTTCGAAGCTGCCGGTGACCAGCGGCTTGCGCTCCTCGATCAGGCAGGCCTTGGCGGTGGTGCCGCCCATGTCGAAAGACAGCAGCCGATCGAGACCGAGCCGTTCGGCGTAGTAGGCCGCGGCCAGCGCGCCCGCCGCGGGACCGCTCTCGATCATCCGCACAGGATTGCGGCCCGCGACCTCCGCCCCGATCACCCCGCCGCTGCTCAGCATGATCAGCGGCCGGTTGCCGACGCCGGCCTTCTCGAGGCCCGCCTTGAGACCGCGAAGATAGGGCTCGGTGATCGGGGTCGTGTAGGCGTTGATCGCCGTGGTGGAGGCGCGGGGATATTCCCGGATCTGCGGCGCCACGCTCGACGAGAGCGAGATGTAGACGTCCGGCAGCTCGCGCTGGAGGGCCGCTGCGACCGCGTGCTCGTTCGCGCCGTTGCGGAAGGCGTTGATCAGGCAGACTGCGACGGAGACCACGCCTTCCGCCTTCAGGCGACGCGCCAACGCGCGGATCTCCTCAGGATCGACCCCCTTCAGCACCTGCCCGTCGGCCAGCACGCGCTCGTCGACTTCGAAGGTGAGCGCGCGCGGGATCAGGGTCTCGGCGAACTCGATCTGCGGGTCGTACATGTCGTAGCGGTGCTCGTTGCGGATCGCGAGCACGTCGGCGAAGCCCTTGGTGATCACGAGCGCCGTGGGCGAGCCCTTGCGCTCGATGAGGGCGTTGGTGACGACGGTGGTCGCGTGCACGACGACGCCGTCCACCTCGCCCGGCGACACCCCGGCCTTGCCGAGCACGAGGTCCACGCCGCGGAAGAAACCTTCCAGCAGGTCCTGGTGAGTGGTGAGCGTCTTGTCCACGACGAGCGATCCGTCGGGGCCGCGGAGCACCGCGTCGGTGAAGGTGCCGCCGATATCGATGGCGAGCGAATACGACATCACTCAGGTCTCCAACCCAGGCTGCGCGACGCCGCCGTCGCCGCCGAAGTCACCAGGATCCGCTGCTCGTCCGAAGGCTGCGCCGGCAGCGACTGGCAGGCGCCCACGAGGGCGACCGCGCCGCGGCACAGGCCGCGGTGGTCCAGCACCGGCGCGGCCAGGGCGTTGACGCCGACCTGCACGCCGTCGGCGGCCGTCGCCCAGCCCTGGCGGCGGACGGCGGCCACCGCCCGCTCGAGGTGGCCTGGGTCGACGATCGTCTGGTCGGTCCAGGCCTTGAGGGGCCGGGCCGTGACGGCGTCCATGAGTTGCGGCGGCCCGAAGGCCAGCGCCACGAGGCCGTGGGCGGACGCGTGAAGATCGAGCCTGGAGCCCGGCCGCACACCGAACTCGATGATGCTCATGCCTTGCAGCATCTCCAGCACGAGCACTTCGTCGCCGATCAGAGCCGATGCCGTCACCGCCAGCCCGGTCGCCTCGCGCAGCGGACCCATGTGCGGTCGGATCGCGGCGATCACGTCGAAGCGTTCGCGGGCCCGCTCGCCCAGGGCCACCAGGGCCGAACCGATCTCATAGCCGCCGGTGCGGGCGTCCTGCCGCGCGTAGTCCCTCACCAGGAAGGCCCGCAGGTGCCGGTGCGCTCGCGGCTTGGAAATCCCGAGCGCCCTGGCGATTTCGGTCACGCCGAGCGGCTGATGCGCCGCCGCGAGCAGCTCGAGCAGGCGGAAGACGAGCTCGACCGACTCGAGGTCGGAGCTCGCGGGGGCCGGTGCGGAGAGTAGCTCGACGGGCAAGGTGTTCCGCTCAACGGAATTCAGGTTTGCTGAATGGAATTGGCGCGCGTTTGCGAGCGCCTGTCAATCGCGTGTCCCGAACCGCTTTTGACCGGATGCGCCCGAAGACGAGTCCATTTGCGAACGGACGAGACGCCACGCCGCCCATGCGCCGGCGGCGCTCAGAGCGTCGGGTCGCCCTCGTCGGGGCCTTCGTCGCCCAGGTGCGCCTTGCGGTATTCGCGCGGGGAGACGCCGTAGCGTTCCTTGAACGCGCGGCTGAAGTGGGCCGAGCCGTTGAAGCCCCACCGGAAGCAGATCTCCGAGATGGACAGGCTCGCGCAGATCGGGCTCGACAGGTCGAGGCGGCAGCGTTCCAGCCGCCGGCTGCGCACGTAGGTGGAAAAGCTGAGGTCAGCCGAGGCGAACAGCTTCTGCAGGGAGCGCGGCGAGATCCCGTCGGCTGCGGCCACCCGCTCAAGCCCGAGCTCGGGGTCGGCCAGCAGAGTTTCGATGGTCTGGCAGACGCGGTGAAGGTGCGCCGCGCGCGCCGCGGCCGCGCCCCCCACGGCGCCCGGCGAGCCCTCGGCGGCGAGGTTGGCGACGAGGAATTCCGCGACCGCCAGCTCCATCGGCCTCAGCTGTTCCGATGTGAGATCAGGCAGGGCTTCGGCCGTCGAGCGCAAGAGGCCCGAGAAGACGTGGCCAAGGCCGCGGCGGCCCGGAAAGCGCCCGACCTTCAGCGAGAGCGGCGCCAGAAGCCGATGATCGAGCGCCACCCGCGGCGCATTGATGTAGAGGAGCTGGAAGGACGTCGTCAGCTTCAGGGCGGCGTCTATGCCGGTGGGTCCGTAGATGATGTCGCCGCGGTTCAGCGGGATCGTCCTGGCGCCGTCCCAGAACTCGGCCTCGCCCTCCAGAACGACCACGATCCACACCGCGGCCGGTTGGGCGGGATTGCGGCCGGAGATCTCCTGCGGGCCGGCGCGCATCACGGCGAAGTCCATGCCGAGGGGAGAACTCAGGCAGGAAACGCTCGCCTCGAAGGGCTCGGCCTCCTCGACCCGCGCGAGCGGCAGCCGCAGCCGCGCCATCACCTCCGCCCAGGCCGGGCGCCGCAGCGCGCCGGGCAGGCCTTCGGTGCTGAAGCCCCAGGCCCGGATGGCCGGTGTCGCGCCAGCTTCGACGATGACTTCCGGCCGGTTCAGGGCTGCGATCTCCGTTCCGCGAACGTCAAAGCCTATCGCGAGCGGTCGCCCCCGTCACCTCGCTCACGCCGCCGCCGCCGTGGGCCCTTGCGAGGCCGGCCCTGGAAATTCGCGGTCGGCTCGCGAACCGCCGCGGCCCGGCGGCCGTTGTGTCTCCTGTCACGGTCGGGCGGGCGCCCTACGGATCAGGCATGGACATCACCGAACTCATTCAGCACGACCATGAGGAGCAGCGCCGTCTCTTCGGAATCCTGCAGCAGATCCCCGACGAGGACCGGGACAGCCTTCAGGCGGTCTGGCGCAGGCTGCGCGCCTTCCTGGAGGCTCACGCGCGCGCCGAGGAGCTGCACTTCTATCCGTCGGTGCTGCGGCGCGGACGCGGCGGCGGCGACAGCGAGGGTGTGACGGAGGAGACCCGCGACGCGATCTCCGACCACAACGAGATCCGCGACAAGGCCGCCCAGGTGGGTGGCCACGATCCCGGTTCGGCCGGCTGGCGAGCGGCCGTGAGCGCCGTCGAGGTCGCCAACAGCAAGCACATGTCCGAGGAGGAACGGCAGGTGCTTGCCGATTTCCGCCTCCATGCCGACCTGGACCTGCGCCACCGCCTGGCCATCGCCTTCGCGGCCTTCGAGGCCGACCACGTCGACGGCGTTGAGCCGAAGGATCTCGACCCCGCGGGCTACGTCCGCTCGCACGCGCCGCACTGAGGCGGAAGGCGGCGACCTGCCGCCTCCACGGCCCCAGTCTCAGGCCAGATCGAAACGGTCGGCGTTCATCACCTTGTTCCAGGCCGCCACGAAGTCGCCGGCGAACTTCGCCTGCGAGTCCGAGCAGGCGTAGACCTCGGCGAGCGCACGCAGCTGGGCGTGGGATCCGAAGATCAGGTCCACGCGGGTCGCGGTCCAATGCGCCTCGCCCGTCTTGCGGTCGCGGCCTTCGTAGGCGTTCTCGCCGGTGGCGCGCCATTCGGTGCGCATGTCGAGGAGGTTGACGAAGAAGTCGTTGGTCAGGCTACCCACGCGCTCGGTGAACACCCCGCGCCGCGATCCGCCGGCGTTGGCCCCCAGGACGCGCAGGCCGCCCACCAGCACGGTCATCTCGGGCGCGCTGAGGCCCAGGAGCTGGGCGCGGTCGACCAGGGCCTCCTCCGGCGACATCAGCTGGTCCGTCGGCTTGCGGTAGTTGCGGAAGCCGTCGGACACCGGCTCGAGCGGTGCGAAGGAAGCCGCGTCGGTCTCCTCGGCCGTGGCGTCCATGCGACCGGGGAGGAAGGGAACCTCCACGGGCGTTCCGCCGTCGCGCGCCGCCCTCTCGATGGCCGCGGCGCCGCCGAGCACGATCAGGTCGGCGAGCGAGACCTTCTTGCCGCCCGACGCCCGGGCGTTGAAGTCGGCCCGGATCGATCGCAGCGTGTCCAGCACCTTCGCCAGCTGCGGCGGATCGTTCGCCTCCCAGTCCTTCTGGGGCGCAAGGCGAACGCGGGCGCCGTTGGCGCCGCCTCGCTTGTCGGACCCGCGGAAGGTGGACGCGGAGGCCCAGGCGGCGGACACCAGCTCAGGCGTTGAAAGCCCCGAGGCCAGGATCACGGCCTTCAGCGCGGCGATATCCTTGGCGTCGATCAGCGGATGGTCCACGGGCGGGATCGGATCCTGCCAGATGAGCCGCTCGCTCGGGACCAGCGGGCCGAGGTAGCGCTGGATCGGGCCCATGTCGCGGTGCGTCAGCTTGAACCAGGCCCGCGCGAAGGCCTCGGCGAACTCGTCGGGATGTTCGTAGAAGCGGCGGGCGATCTTCTCGTAGGCCGGGTCGAACCGCAGCGCGAGGTCCGAGGTCAGCATGGTGGGAACCCGCGTCTTGTTCGGATCGAAGGGGTCGGGGACGTCCGCAGGCGCGTTCTTCGCCCGCCATTGCTTCGCCCCCGCCGGGCTTTCGGTCAGCTCCCATTCGTAGCGGAAGAGATTGTCGAGGAAGTGGTTGCTCCACCTGGTCGGCGTCTGGCTCCAGATCACCTCGGGGCCGCCGGTGATCGCATCGGCGCCGACGCCGGTCCCGTAGCGGCTGCGCCAGCCGAGGCCCTGGTCCTCGATGCCGGCGCCTTCGGGTTCTGGGCCGATGAGCGACGGATCGCCCGCGCCATGCGTCTTGCCGAAGGTGTGACCGCCGGCGATCAGCGCGACGGTCTCCTCATCGTTCATGGCCATGCGCGCGAAGGTCTCGCGGATGTCGCGGGCCGAGGCGACCGGATCGGGGTTTCCGCTGGGACCCTCCGGATTGACGTAGATCAGACCCATCTGGACGGCCCCGAGCGGCCGCTCGAGCTGGCGCTCGCCGCTGTAGCGTTCATCGCCCAGCCAGCTGCCTTCGGGGCCCCAGTAGAGCTCTTCCGGCTCCCAGGTGTCGGCCCGGCCGCCGGCAAATCCAAAGGTCTTGAATCCCATGGACTCGAGCGCGACGTTGCCCGCGAGCACATAGAGGTCGGCCCAGGAGATGTTGCGGCCGTACTTCTGCTTGATCGGCCAGAGGAGACGCCGCGCCTTGTCGAGGTTGGCGTTGTCCGGCCAGCTGTTCAGGGGCGCGAACCGCTGCTGGCCGCCGCCTGCGCCGCCGCGTCCGTCGGAGATTCGGTAGGTGCCGGCGCTGTGCCAGGCGAGCCGGATGAAGAGGCCGCCGTAGTGGCCGAAGTCGGCGGGCCACCAGTCCTGGGATTGCGTCATCAGAGCCCTCAGGTCCCGGATGACGGCCTCCAGGTCGAGGCTCTCGAACGCCTTGGCGTAGTCGAACGCCTCGCCCATCGGGCTTGAGCGCGGCGCATGCTGATTGAGCGCCTCGAGGCGCAGGCTGTCCGGCCACCAGTCGCGGTTGGTGCGGCCACGGCGCGCGTGGACCACAGGGCACTTACCGGCGGCGTCTTCGATCTTGGCGTCCATCAGCTGCTCCATCAGCAACGGCTCGGCTGCGCGGCGGGAAATCCGAAGTCGCCGCACGAGCCATGAGGACAGCCAAGCAACGCCCAATCCGGGCCGATGTACAATTGATTGTCGCCATCGAAGGGATCGAGGAAACCTATGGAACCGACAAAGCCCATAGGCGCGACTTGGGCGTGGGCGGCGTCTAGCTCTCGAAGTACCGCCGGGGCGAGACCCCGAAGGTGCGGCGGAACATGGCTGTGAACGCCGAGGGGCTGTCGTAGCCGACGTCATAGGCCACGGTGGTCACCGGCTGGCCGATCGCCAGGCGTGAAAGGGCTTCCAGCAGGCGGACGTGCTGGCGCCAGGCCGCGAAGCTCATCTCTGTCTGGTCGCGGAACATGCGCGTGAAGGTGCGCCGGCCCATGTTCGCCATCTCGGCCCAGTGGTCGAGGTCGCCCGGGTGCGCCGGGTCGGCGAGCAGCGCGCGGCAGACCCGCGCCAGGCGTTCGTCTCTCGGCATGGGCGCATGCAGCGGCGCGATCTGCTGGGTGCGGATCTCCTCCAGCACGAGGTCCATGACGCGCCCGTCGCGACCTGCTTCGTCGTAGAGGCGGGGAAGGGCCATCGCCTCGAGGATCAGGGCCCGCAGGAACGGCGTGACCTCGAAGACGCGGCAGCGATCGGGCAGGGCGCCGGCTGCGCCAGGCTCGATGTAGAGGGTGCGCAGCGAGACCGGGCCGCGGCAGGAGACCTCGTGCTCCGCCCCGCCCGGGATCCAGACCGCACGCTGCGGCGGCACGACGAAGCTGCCGTCGTCCGTCACCACCGACATCACCCCGGCGGAGGCGTAGAGCAGCTGGGCGCGGCGGTGATGGTGCCGCGGGTCGACGAAGTCGGGGTCGTACTCGTCGGAAAGCGCCACGATCGCGCGCGGCGTCTCGACGTCCCGGTCGGGGCTGTGCCGGATGTGACCCATTCGCGACAGTATTGGAACCGATCGACCGGACGGGCAACGGCGCCGCTGCGGGGCGCGGCGTCGCAGCCAGGCTGTCCGACATGGGCTGGCCCGCCAGCGACATACCTTGACCCACGCGCGCGAGCCTCGCCGACCTTGCCGCGGTAGGTCTGCAAGCCTTGGTTGCCAGGGTTGGGGCGTGCGGATGGACGGAATTGCGGATGGCGAGGGCGCGGGTGGCGATCTCGATCCCCAGATCCGTGCGTTTGTGCGCCGAATGGGCGAGGCTTTCGCCGCGCACCCGTCGCTGTCGGACGCGAGCCCCGAGGAGGCCCGGCGCATCGCCGAACGGGCGCGGGGGCCGTTCACGCACGGCGGTCCGGAAATGGCTGCGGTGCGCGAACTGATGATCCCGGCCGGCGGGCGCGACGTCAGGGTGCGTCTCTACGATCCCGGCGGCCCCGGGCCGAAGCCGGCGCTGGTCTACCTGCACGGCGGCGGCTGGACCATGTTCAGCCTCGAGACGCACGACCGGCTGATGCGCGAATACGCGGGCCGGGCCGGCGTGGTGGTGGCCGGCGTGGACTATGCACTGAGCCCCGAAGCCCGGTTTCCCCAGGCGCTGGAGGAGGTCGTGGATGTGGTTCGCTGGCTGCAGCGCGACGGCGCAGGGGCCGGCGTCGCGCCGGACCGGCTGGCGCTCGGCGGCGATTCTGCGGGCGCGAACCTCGCCATCTCGGCGGCGGGCGTGCTGAAGGCGGCAGGCGAAGCGGCGGCCCTCAACGGGCTCGTGCTCAACTACGGCGTCTATGGGACCGACTTCGATACGTCGTCGCATCGGCGTTACCGCGGACCCGAATACATGCTCACCAGCAATGAGATGGAGGGTTTCTGGACCCGCTACATCCGCTCGCAGGCCGACCTCTCCGATCCACGCGCGGTCCCCCTCAAGGCGGACCTGTCCGGCTTGCCGGCGGTCTTCATGGCGATCGCCGAATGCGATGTGCTGTTCGACGAGAACCAGGCCATGGCGGCCGCCTTGCGGGCCGCGCGCGTGCCGGTCGAGGCGCGAATCTACAAAGGGGCGACCCACAGCTTCCTCGAGGCGGTCTCGATGGCGGACGTCGCAGACCGTGCGCTCGGGGAGGCCTCGGCCTGGCTGGCGGGCCGGCTGGCGCCTGGCGTGGCCTGATTGCGATGTTTTTCGACCCTCGCGGAAAAGCAGGTCGAAGACGCCCTTCCTAAGGTGCACGGCGGCGCGGGGAAGCGCCCAAACATCGGGGGATAGAGAAGCAGGATGTCGAAGACGGGCGTCGGAGTGTCCAGTTCCTCGGGGCGTGCGCGCCGCCTCATGCTGGCGGGCGCAGGCCTCGCCGCGCTCGGGGCGGCCGCCCCGGCCTTTGCGGCGGAAGAGCCGACCTCCGTTGCGGCGGTGGTCGTGACCGCGCCGCACTATGTGCCGAAGACCGATTCCGCGGCCTCGAAGACAAGGGTGCCGCTCATCGAGACGCCGCAGTCGGTCTCGGTCATCCCGCGCGACCAGATCGAGGTCCTCAACTGGGACAACATCCAGCAGGCGGTCCGCTACACCTCGGGCGCCGTCGGCGAGAACTACGGGCCCGACCAGCGCTACGACTGGCTGACGGTGCGCGGGTTCAGTCCGGTCGAGTACATCGACGG
>JAGWSE010000248.1 GCA_028869395.1 Alphaproteobacteria bacterium
CCTCGCCGCCAGCGCCATAACGCTCGCCGGCTGCAAGATAGACAACCGGCCGCTGCTGGCGCGTGGGCCAGGACCACAGGCCGCGTTCGGCCTGCCTCAGCCCGGCCCGATCGACCCCTATGCGGCGCCGGCCTACCCGTATGGCGGCCAGTTCACGCCCGCCAGCGCCTATCCTTACGCTGAGCGGGCCTACGCTCTGGACCGCGCCTTCTACGATACGCCGCCGGACTATGGCTTCTATTATGGCGACGAGGAGCCGTGGGTCTGGGAGACCGCCGACGATTCCCTCATGTTCGCTGAGCCCTACGGCGGCGCTTACCGCTTCTATTACTACCAGCCCGGCGACCCCTATCCCTACTTCGTCCGTGACGCCGATTATGGCTACGCCTATGGGCCGAACGGAGCGCTGATCGCCCTGTTCAGCGCCGCCGGCGCCCTGCTCTCCGCCGACCAGTACGACCGATACTATCCGCAGGCGCGCCAGGACTGGTCGCGCGGCTACCGGATGTACCAGGACTATGGCCGCGCGCCCCGCCAGCCCGTCGATCCCGGCGCCTGGCGCCAGCGTGCTCCGGCGGTGGTCTACGCCCAGCAGGGCTGGATCGACGCGCCGGCCAGCCAACCCGCGTGGCGACAGTGGCGGGCCTCCCGCGGGGGCCGCGCGTTCGTCCAGCGCGTGGACATGGCCCGGCCGGCGCGTATGGCGCGGAACGCCGCAGGAGCCCTGGACGCGCCGCGTCCAGCTTTCCGAACGTGGAACGCCAAGCGGGCGTCCGCGACGACATCGCCGATGCTGGCGAGACAATGGACACGCCCCGGAGTTCCTGCCGCAGGGGCGCACGGCCGCGAGGCGCCCTATCGTGGGCTTCCGGCTGCGAGCGCGCGAGCGGCGACCGCCGAGATGGCGACGATGCGGCAGGCCGAGGCCAGGTCAGCGCACGCGCCACCCTCCGCCCGCTTCGCCCAGCAGGCCGCCCGACCCGCATTCCAGCCTCATTCGCCCGGTGGAGGCGACTGGCGCGGCGCTGGCGCCGCGCCTCGGCCGCAGGCTGCGCCCGCCCATTGGGTGGGCAGAGGCCCGCACGGCCAGGGCGGCGGTCCGCCTCACGCGAACGCCGGCGGCGGCCGCGGCCGCAATCACGGCCACTGAGCATGCCGTGGATCGCCGTCCCGCGTCGGGGCCGCAAACCGGGTCGCCTCACACGCTGGCGCTCCGCGCACCGCGAACCGCTGTTCGCCTGGACGGTCGGAGCGCTCGCGATGGTCCTCCTCCTGGGCCTGCTCTTCGTACTGGCCCACAAGCTCGCCTAGGAGTCCGGGTCCCTCAGGCTGCGAGCCAGGATGTGCAGGGTCATGCGGGCCGCGGCCTTGGTGTCGTCCGGCTCGCCGCGCTCGAAGACGGACAGCCCCGCCTCGAACAGCTGATCGATTTCCTGAGGCGTCAGGAGCCCCTTGCGCTTCAGGGTCGACAGCGTGCCAACGACGATCGCGTGCAGGGCCGCCAGCATGCCCGCGCGTTCCGCCTCGGGACTGAGCTCGTTCTCCATGGGGTTGCCTTTTCTGGGGGTTTTCAGGTTCAGTTCACCTTGCGGCAGGCAGAGCGTTTTTTTGGCACGCTTCTGGCGTCGCTGCGTTCTAGCCCGTCATGCGAAAGGTACGCATGCTGATCCGCACTGCTTTGGCCCTCGCCGTCAGTCTCACGGCTCTCAACGCCCAGGCCTCCGACCTGAGCCGCATCGCCGAAGCGTTCGGCAACACCATCCTGTCGATCTATCCCGACGGCCGCAGCCAGAAGATCTGGCTCCACGCCGATGGGACCTGGGACGGGCTGGGCCGCAACAACCAGCAGCTCGCGGGTCACTGGAAAATGAAGGGCGATCGCGTCTGCCTCAGGCAGAGCAAGCCCCCCACGCTGCCCTTCGCATATTGCGCGGCCTTCCCGTCGGACCCGCACATCGGGGCGACATGGACCTCCAAGGACTTCCTCGGCACGCCTATCCGGCTCACCGTGATCAAAGGCATGCCGCAGCCGCCCGGCCAGCCGCCCGTCGCCACCCGTTGATGGGGCCTCAGGTCAGGGCGGTCAGGATCAGCGCCACCACGGCGACGTCCAGGAGGCGAAAGACGAACTGAGGCATGATCGGAGGTCCGTGGCGGAGGCTTGCGATCGTGGTTAAGCAAGTCCGGCGCCAGTCCGGACGGAGATCGCATGGCCCTCTTCTTCGACGTCGCCTGGTTCGATGAGCGCCTGGCCGACCGCGGCCTTTCACGCGCCGTGCTGGCGGCCGCTTCCGGCCTCAGCGAGGCGGACCTCGCACTGGTCTTCAAGGATCAGAGGGAACTTTCGGCCGAGCAGGTGGGCAAGTTCGCCGAGTTGCTGGGCGTCTCGCCTGCGGAGGTCGCCGACCGGGCCGGCGTCTCGACGCCGGTCCCGCGCGGGGCCGCGGCGCTTGAGGCCCGGATCGCCGAGCTGGAACGGAAAGTGGCGCGTCTCGAGGGCGAAATCGCCAGCCTCAAGGCCTGCTAGACGCGGGTCTTGGCCTTCGCGCCTTTGGCGGCGCGGCGGTCCTTGGAGCCCGACCATTCGATCCGGTTGTAGAGGCTCTTGGCGGCCGGGATCAGCTCGGGCCCGGCGCGCAGCCCGCGCTTGGCGCCGTCCTGGCCGATCAGCTGGGCGGCGAAGGCAGACTGGCTGGCGTCGCGTTCGACCCTGGGCGCGATCCGCGCGACGCGGTCCACGGGGACCGGCAGGTGGACGATGTCGGCTTCCTGCGCTTCGTCCTCGGGCGCGTCGGGATCGGGCGGCGTGGCCTTCCTCAGGAGATCGGAGCGCCGGATCGGGTCAATTCGGGACGTCATGGCTAACGAAATGCAAACGCCGCGCCATCAGTTCTTCGCGCCGAGCTTGTCGATCTGGGCCTGCATCTCGGCCATCTGCTTGCGCAATTGCGCCAGAGCATCGTCGGCCTCTGGGGCCTTCGCGGCGGGTTGCTGCGGAGGCGGCTCAGCCGGCGCGGGTTCCTCGCCGCGGGTGTAGGCGAAGGGCGAGAACATCTTCATCGCCCTGTCGAACAGGGCGAGGTTCTGCCGGATCTGCTCCTGGTAGGCGTTCATGCCGCCGCCCTGGCCCAGCGCGGAAAACTGCTCGCGCATGCGCTCCTGTTGCTGGGCGAAGGTGGCGAGCGACAGCTCGAGATAGCTCGGCAGGAAGGCCTGCACGGAGTTGCCGTAGAAGCTGATCAGCTGTCGCAGGAACTGGATCGGAAGCAGCGACTGCCCCTGGCTCTCCTCCTCGAAGATGATCTGAGTCAGCACCTGGCGGGTGATGTCCTCGTTGGTCTTGGCGTCGTAGACCACGAAGTCGATCCCCTTCTTCACCATGTCGGCGAGGTGTTCGAGGGTCACGTAGGAGGAGGAGGCGGTGTTGTAGAGCCGCCGATTGGCGTACTTCTTGATGACGACGCGCTCGCCTTGCGGGGCGTCGCTCCCGGGGGTGTCGGCCATCCCAAATCCTTGCACCGGACGCAGGCGATGCGTCTCTGTTCTGCACCGCAGTATCGCGGATGCGAGCGCATGAGCAAATGCCATGAAAGTTTGACGTGTTCGGGGTTGCCCCGGGGGCGTCGTCGGCCGAATAGACGAGGCGGAACCTCCTTCCGCCCGGAGCCGTCGCCGTGACCGACATCGTCATCGTTTCCGCCGCCCGCACGCCCGTGGGCTCGTTCAACGGGGCTCTGTCGAGCCTGCCCGCCCACGAACTCGGCAAGATCGCCATCCAGGCCGCGGTCGAGCGCGCCGGATTGAAGCCCACCGATGTGGACGAGGTGATCATGGGTCAGGTGCTGCAGGCCGGCGCGGGGCAGGGGCCGGCGCGCCAGGCGGCCGTGAACGCTGGGGTTCCCGTCGAGAGCCCGGCCTGGAGCCTCAACCAGCTCTGCGGCTCGGGGCTGCGCGCCGTGGCCTTGGCCGCGCAACAGATCCAGGACGGTTCCGCCGAGATCGTCGTGGCCGGCGGCCAGGAGAGCATGAGCCAGTCGCC
>JAGWSE010000249.1 GCA_028869395.1 Alphaproteobacteria bacterium
GCGGACAAGTTCCCCGGCTACGACCTCTACGAGGACGGGGCGCGGCTGAACGTCGGCGGCCGCGCCGAAGTGCTCTGGGACGACGGACGACGCGCCAACCTGCTGGTCGGACGCAGCTTCCGCGATCGGGCGAACCCGGTGTTCAACGCCAGGAGCGGACTGCAGGGGACCGCCTCGGACTGGGTGGTCGCCGCTGACGCCCAGCCGATCCGCGGCCTGTCGTTCTTCGCCCGCGCCCTGCTCGATTCGGACACCTTGACGATGCGCCGGGCAGAAGCCGGGGCCAATGTCGCCAACAAGTGGGGGTCCGGCTTTGTCCGGTACCTGCGTGAGGACGAAAACATCAATGGCCAGAAGATCGAGAATCTCGAGTTCGGCGGGGATGTCCCGATCGGCAAGAACTGGGGCGTGACCGCCTACGCCAACCGTGACCTCCTGCAGAACGCATGGGTCATGCGCGACCTCGGCGTCTATTACCGCGACGATTGCGCGCGGGTGGATGTCGTCTATAGGCGAGAAGACACGACGATCGGGCGGCTCGGGCCTGTGAATTCGATTGCCTTGCGCCTAACCCTCGCCACATTGGGCTCACCTTTTACAGTTCGATAGGAAGCCGGTCCGCTGAGGCCGCTCGACGGAATGATCTCATCCATGATGCGCGCGCGTAACGTCACCACCCCGGCGGTGCGGGCCGCAGCCCTGTCCTTCCTGCTTCTCGCGACCGCCGCACCGGTCGCCCTGCACGCGCAGGACCTGCGGGGCCCTCTCACCGTCAACGATCCGGCGCCGCCGGCCCAGACCGAGCCGGCGCGTCCGACGGCGCTCACCGAGTCCGTGGCGGCGATCGTCAACGACCAGATCATCTCCACCTACGATCTGTCGCAGCGGGTCAAGCTCCTGATCGCCACCTCGGGGATCCAGCCGACCCAGCAGAATCTGCCTCAGTTCGAGCAACAGGCCCTCATCTCCCTGATCGACGAGCACCTGCAGATCCAGGAGCTTCGTCACCAGGAAAAGGAACAGAAGTTCAACATCATCGCCTCCGACCAGGACGTCGATGACGCCATCGCCGACATGGCGAAGCAGAACAACATGTCGGCGAAGCAGTTCCTGGCCGCGCTCGCGGCCCAGGGCGTCGGCGCCGAGACGCTGCGCGAGCAGCTCCGGGCGGAGCTGTCCTGGCGGGACTGGATCCGCGGCCGCTACGGCAGCCGCCTCAGGATCGGCGAGGACCAGATCCGGGCCGTCCAGAAGGAGCTCGCCGCCAACGCCTCGAAGCCGCAGTACGAGATCAGCGAGGTGCTGATCGACGCCAACCGGGTGGGCGGCATGCAGACCGCCATGGAAGGCGCCAAGCAGCTGGTCGCCCAGCTGCAGAAGGGCGCCCCCTTCGCCGCCGTTGCGCGCCAGTTCTCCGCCTCCGCCACGGCGGCGAACGGCGGCGAGGTCGGCTGGGTCAGCCCGGGCGAGATGCCGCCCCAGGTGGACGCGGCTCTGGCTGAGCTGCGTCCAGGCCAGCTCTCGCAACCGATACCGGTCAAGGACGGCGTCTACATCATCTACCTGCAGGACAAGCGCTCGGGCGCGGGCGACACCATGGTCGACCTGAAGCAGGCCGCCGTCGCGCTGCCGGCTAACGCCTCCGCCGGAGAGGTCGAGGCCGCCCGCGTCAAGCTCGCCGACCTGAAGCTGAAGATCAAAGGCTGCGGCGACCTCGAGCAGGTCGCCAAGGGCGTCCCGGGCGTGGTCGCCGGCGACCTCGGCGAGGCGGACATCAAGGACCTCTCGCCCCAGTTCCGCGACGCGGCCGAGCATCTGAAGGTGGGCCAGGTCTCCGACCCGATCCGCACCAACGTCGGCCTTCACCTGATCGCGGTGTGCGGCAAGCGCCTGGCGTCAGGCGCCACGCCCGATCACGACCAGATCGAGAACCGCCTCTACGGCGACCAGCTCAGCATGATCTCCCGCCGCTACATGCGCGACCTGCGCAGCGCGGCCACCATCGAGACGCGCTTGCAGTGAGCGCTGGCACGCCGCCGCTCGCCCTGACGCTGGGAGATCCGGCGGGCATCGGCCCGGAGATCGTCGTGAAGGCGTGGGCGGCTCTGCGCGGGCGGGGCCCGGCCTTCATGGTCATCGGCGACCACGATGCGCTGGCGTCCGCTTCAGGCGCGGCCGGAATGCCGATCCGCCGGGTGCTGACCCCCGTCGAGGCCGCCGCCGCGTTCGCCGACGCCCTGCCCGTCCTGGACCTGGCGCTCAAGAGCCCTGTCGTCGCGGGCCAGCCGACCGCGGCCGCGGCGCCCGCGATCGTCCAGTGGATCGAGACTGCCGTGGGCCTGGCGCTCTCCGGAGCCGTCTGCGGCGTGGTCACCGCGCCGATCGCAAAAGCGCCGCTCTACGCGGCCGGCTTCAAGTTCCCGGGCCACACCGAATTCCTGGGCGAGCTCACCGCGGCGGCGCCTTACGAGGGCCGCCGCGGGCCGGTCATGATGCTCACGGCTCAGGACCTGCGGGTGACCCTCGTGACGGTGCACGAGCCGTTGGCCAAGGTCCCCTCGCTGCTCTCCATCGATCGAATCGTCGAGACCGGCCGCGTCACGGCCCAGGCGCTCGTCCGTGACTTCGCGGTCGCGGCGCCGCGCATCGCCGTGGCGGGGCTCAACCCGCACGCCGGCGAGGCGGGGACCATCGGCCGCGAAGACGCCGAAATCGTGGGGCCAGCGGTGGCCGCGCTGCGCGCGCTCGGGATCGACGCGAAGGGCCCCTACCCCTCCGACAGCCTGTTTCCGGCCGAGAAGCGCGCGCGCTACGACGCCGTGGTCTGCATGTACCACGACCAGGCGCTGATCCCGGTGAAGATGCTGGACTTCTGGGGGGGCGTGAACGTGACGCTGGGACTGCCGATCGTGCGCACCTCGCCCGACCACGGGACCGGCTTCGACATCGCCGGCCGTGGGGTGGCGCGGCCGGACAGCCTGGTTGCAGCCCTGCGCATGGCGGCCGCGATAGCCGCCGCGCGGGCGCAGACGGCGCGCACGGGGTGACCACCCTCGCGGACCTGCCGCCGCTGCGCGAGGCGCTGGCCGCGCACGGGCTGATGGCCAGGAAGTCCTTCGGCCAGCACTTCCTTCTCGACCTCAACATCACGCGCAAGATCGCTCGGCTTGCTGCGCTCGCTCAGGGCGACACGGTGATCGAGGTGGGACCCGGGCCCGGCGGCCTGACGCGCGCCCTCATCGAGACCGGCGCCCACGTGGTCGCGATCGAGAAGGACGAGCGCTTCCGTCCGTTGCTGGAGGACCTTGCCGCCGCCGCGGCGGGCGCCCTGACCATCGTCATGGGCGATGCGCTGCTGGCGGACGAAGCCGCGCTTGCCGGCGGCGAGGCCCACGTGGTCTCGAACCTGCCCTACAATGTGGGCACGCCTCTGCTCGTCAAATGGCTGACCGGGGCCTGGACGCCCGCCTCGCTGACGCTGATGTTCCAGAAGGAGGTGGCGGACCGCATCGTGGCGCCGCCCGGCGGCGGGGCCTACGGCCGCCTGGCGGTCATCGCCCAGGCGACCTGCGAGGCCCGCGCGGTGATGGACGTGCCCGCGCGCGCCTTCACCCCGCCGCCCAAGGTCGATTCCGCCGTCGTCCGCCTGACGCCCCGCCCCGGCCGGCCCGCGCCGGACCGGCTTGATGCGCTGCAGCGGGTGACGGCGGCCGCATTCGGCCAGCGGCGCAAGATGCTTCGGGCGAGCCTCAAGGCGCTCGGCGGAGAGGCCCTCGCCCGCGCCGCCGGTCTCGATCCGCAGGCCCGGGCCGAGACCGTCGACATTCCGGGCTTTCTTCGGCTCGCGGACGCGTGGCTGCAGTTGCGAAACCGCCCGGCTTGAGTCTCCATGCCGGCCCAGCCGAGGAGCCGTGAATGCTGACTCTCCTGGGCGTCGCCGTAGTGGTCCTCGGCTTCGCCGCCCGGTTCAATCCCCTGCTCGTGGTCGTGGTGGCGGCCCTCGTCACGGGGCTCGCGGCCGGGCTTCCGCCCCTCGAGGTGCTGGCCACCCTCGGCAAGGCGTTCAACGAAAACCGGTTCGTGACCGTGGCCCTTCTGGTGCTTCCGGTCATCGGCGTCGCCGAGCGGGCCGGTCTGCAGGAGCGGGCGAAGATGCTGATCGCCCGGTTCCAGGGCGTCTCGGTAGGCCCGCTGCTGGTCGTCTATCTGCTGTTCCGCCAGCTCACCGCAGCCGTCGGCCTGATCTCGATCGCCGGCCAGGCCCAGACCGTCCGCCCGCTGATCGCGCCGATGGCCGAGGCGGCCGCCGAGGCCCGCACGGACGAACTCCCGGAGCCTTCGCGGATGAGGATCCGCGCCTTCGCCGCGGCGACGGACAACGTCGGCGCCTTCTTTGGCGAAGACATCTTCCTGGCGATCGGCTCAATCCTGCTGATGGTCGGATTCCTGGCCACCGACGGCATCGTCATCGAGCCCCTGCGGCTTTCGATGTGGGCCATTCCCACCGCCGTCGCCGCCTTCCTGATCCACGGGAGCCGCCTCCTGCTGCTCGACCGCTCCCTCCGGAGCCGAGGCGAGCGCGCCGCCTCATGATCTCGCTCCAGTTCGTCTATGTGCTCACCGGCCTGATGTTCGCCGCCTTCGCGGTGCTCAGCGCCGGCGACCGGGCCAATCCCAAGCGTTTCGGCAATGCGGCGTTCTGGGCGCTGGTGGCGCTCAGCTTCCTGGCAGGAGACCGGTTGGGGGACCTGGGCAACGGCTTCCTGGTGGTCGGCCTCGCGCTGATCGCCGGCTTCGGCCAGCTCGGCCGCGGGGCGCCGGCCACGACCTCGCCCGAGGAGCGCCGCATCCTCGCCGGTCGCTTCGGCGAGAAGCTGTTCGTCCCGGCCCTCACCCTGCCCGTGGTGTTGCTGATCGGCGTCCTCGTGCTCAAGCCGCTGCAGGTGGCCGGCCATCCCCTCATCGATCCCAAGCAGGCGACGCTCGTCTCGCTGGCCTTCGCGACCCTGGTCGCGGTCGCGCTGGCGCTGGTCCTGCTGCGCCAGCCAGTGATCAGTCCCCTGCAGGAGGGACGGCGGTTGATGGACATCGTCGGCTGGGCCGCGCTCCTGCCGCAGTTGCTCGCCGCCCTGGGCGCGGTGTTCGCGCTGGCCGGCGTCGGCAAGGTCATCGGAGACCTGGTGACCACTTACCTGCCGACCGACACCCGGGCCGCGGCGGTCGCGGTCTACTGCCTCGGGATGGCGCTGTTCACGGTCATGATGGGCAACGCCTTCGCGGCTTTCCCGGTGCTCACCGCCGGCGTGGGGCTGCCGATCCTCATCCACCGCTTCGGCGGCAACCCCGCGGCGGTCGCCGCCATCGGCATGCTCTCGGGGTTCTGCGGCACGCTGATGACGCCCCTCGCCGCCAACTTCAATCTCGTCCCGCCGGCGCTGCTCGAGCTTCCCGACCGGTACGCGGTCATCAAGGCGCAGATCCCCACCGGTCTCGCCCTTCTCCTCGCCAACATGGTGCTGATGTATGTCCTTGCCTTCCGCTGAGCGCCAAGACGCCCGCCTCACCCCGGATCTCGCCTCGAAGTTCGCGCGGATCGCCCTCGGGCACGTCCGGCGGGAGTACCCGAACAAGCTCGACCACGTTCTGGAGAGCGAGGCCGACGCCGAAGGGCCCAGGGCCCTGCACCCGATCTTCTACGGCAGCTTCGACTGGCATTCCTGCGTGCACGGCTACTGGCTGCTGGCCAGCCTGCTGCGGCGCGAGCCCGGCGTTCCCGAAGCCCAGGCGATCCGCGACCTGTTCGACGAGATGCTCACCCCGCAGAAGGTCGCCGGCGAGTTGCACTACCTGCAGCGGCCCTCCGCGCGCGGTTTCGAGCGGCCCTACGGCTGGGCCTGGCTGCTGAAGCTGCAGGCCGAGCTCCTCGCCGCGCCCGACCACCGTTGGGCCGCCGCGCTGCGCCCGCTCGCCGAGGCCTTCGCCGACCGGTTCCGGACCTTCCTGCCCAACGCCGTCTATCCGATCCGCACCGGGGTCCACTCCTCCACCGCCTTCGCGCTGGCGCTCGTGCGCGACTACGCCCGCGCCGCCGGCGATACGGCCCTGCTCGAGCAGTGCCGCGACAAGGTCACCGCCTGGTACCTCGGCGACCATGGGGCCAACGCCTGGGAGCCCTCGCTCGACGACTTCCTTTCGCCCACGCTGATGGAAGCCGAGTGCCTGCGGCGCTATCTCGACGCCGATGCGTTCCGCGCCTGGTTCGCAGCCTTCCTCCCCAAGGCCGCCGCCGGCGAGCCCAGAACATTGTTCGAGCCGGCCACCGTCAGCGACCGCTCCGACGGCAAGATCGCCCACCTCGACGGACTCAACTTCTCACGCGCCTGGTGCTGGCGCTCGATCGCCGCGGTCCTGCCGGCTCGCGACGCGGCGCGCGCACCTGTCGAAGCCGCCGCCGCGCGCCACCTCGCGGCCAGCCTACCGCATGTGGCCGGCGACTACATGGGCGAGCACTGGCTGGCCTCCTTCGCCCTTCTTGCGCTGACGGCCGGGGAAGCGGCCGACTGAGCGGTCGAGGCCCCGCCCGGAGCCCCGCCCGGAGCCTCACCGGCCTTCTCACAACCAGCGACGTGTCGTCCGTTGATAGTTCACATAGGCGTCGCCGAACTTGGCCCGCAGCGCGCGCTCCTCGAACGGGACATACCAGAAGTTTGCGACGGCCAAAAAGCCGACCGGCACGACCAGCGGCGTCAGTGCGCCCATTCCCAATCCGGCCCCGAGA
>JAGWSE010000250.1 GCA_028869395.1 Alphaproteobacteria bacterium
ACCGTCACCGACTATATCGGCATCGCCTTCCACGGCATGGCCTCCAGCCACATCGACGCGCTCTGCCACGTGTTCGCGCAGGGGCGCATGTACAACGGCCGGCCCGCCACGGACGTGAAGAGCACAGGCGCGCGGCGCAACACGATCATGGCCGCCAAGGACGGCGTGGTGGGCCGAGGGGTGCTGCTGGACGTCCCGAAGGCGCTGGGGGTCGATTTCTGCGATCCCGGCCGGATGGTGACCGCTGCCGACCTCGAGCAGACGGAAGCCGCGCAGGGGCTCAGGGTCGGCAAGGGCGACCTCGTGATGATCCGGCTCGGACGCGACGTGCGCCGGGCGAGCTTCCCCGACCAGGTCGTCCCTGGCCTTGATCCGCGGGTGGCCCGCTGGCTGCACGAGCGCCAGGCGGCGGTGCTGGGCGGCGACGGCGTGCACGATCCGATCCCGCCCAACCAGGTCCACCGCGACTGGGCCATGCCAATCCACATGCTGGCGCTGGCCGGCATGGGGCTGCATCTCCTGGACAACCTGGATCTGGAGCTTCTGGCGCGGGTCTGCGCCGAGCTGCGCCGTTGGGAATTCCAGCTGGTTCTGGCGCCGCTGCGCATCGAAGGCGGCACCGGCTCTCCGCTCAACCCGATCGCGATCTTCTGAGCATGCCGATCCCATCCCACAGCCCGAGACATGCCGCACAGATACATAACGAGCGTTATGTGACCAAGAGGAGCCGTCCATGAAGTTCGACGTCTTTTGCGAGATCCAGCGGGCCTTTCCCTGGAATGGCGCGGACGAGGCCGGCCTGTTCCGCGACGTGCTCGACCAGGCGCGCGCCGCGGAAGCCGCGGGGTTCGAGATCTGGTGGGAGGTGGAGCACCACGGCGCCCCCGAATTCAGCTATTCCTCGGCGCCCGAGGTGGTGCTGACCGCCATCGCCATGGCGACCAGCCGGCTGCGCGTCGGCCACGCCGGCGTGCTGGCCCCCTTCCGCATCAACGCGCCGTTGCGGGTGGCCGAGCGGGGCGCGACGCTCGACCTGCTCTCGAACGGCCGCTTCGAGCTCGGCCTGGCCAAGTCCGGCGGCAAGGAGTGGGAGACCTTCGGCGTCAATCCCGAGACCGCCCGCGATCAGGTGCGCGACGCCATGCACATGATCCCCAGGATATGGACGGAAAAGGAGTTCTCGTGGCGCTCGGCGGACTACGAGGTGCCGGCGCGCGAGGTGACGCCCAAACCCCTGCAGACGCCGCATCCGAGGCTGTGGCAGACGTGTGGCTCGCCCGACAGCTTCTACATGGCCGGGGAGATGGGGGTAGGCGCGCTGGGCACGACCCTGCTGAGCCCGGTGGCGTTCCTGGGCCAGATGCTGAGGGAGCACGATCGCGGGCTCGCGGCGTGCAAAGAGCCGGCGGGCAAGACGGTCAACGCCCAGAAGGGGGTCTTCACCTTCGTCCACGTGGCGGAGAGCCGGGCCGAAGCGATCCGCAACGGCGCAGCGTGGTCGGCGCTGTGGTACGTCAACGCGGCCCCGGTAGTGTTCAAGGTGCCGCGCCGGGTCTGGTACGACATGATCAAGGCGGGCCTGCACCCCAACTCGGCCCGCGACACCCAGGCCATGGCGAGCCTCGATCCCCACGAGGTGGAGATCCAGGCCGACGACCCGGACGTCGTCAAGGTGCTCAAGCGCATGGCGCAGGGCGAGGCGATCAGCTTCGAAGCGGCGCACGAGGCGCTGGAGCCGCTGGACAGCGTGGTGATCGGCGACCCTGATCACTGTGTCGGCAAGCTGAGGGGCTACGAGGGCATCGGCGCCGACCGGATGATGTGCCTGGTGCAGTTCGGCTCTATCCCGCAGCCGGCGGTGCTGAGGAGCATCGAGCTGGCGGGGCGCCACCTGGTCCCGGCCTTTGCAGAGCGAACGGAAGCGCTCACGACCTGAGGGGGCGCACGGGGCCGTGATGTCGCGAGCGGATACCAGCCCTACCGCCGGGCGGCCGGGCTTTGTAGGGTGGAGGGCCCGTCTTCCGGTCCAGGGCTGATCCCCGCGTGTCGCGTAAAACCTGCTTCCTCACCGTGTGCGCCTCGGCGCTGGTCGTCCTGAGCGCCGGGCCGGCCCTGGCCGGGCCGCTGCCGGCCGGCGTGGCGGAGATGATCCGCACCGCGGCGGCGGCGAAGGACCCGAGCGTGCTGGCCGCGGTGGTGCGGGTCGCCAAGCAGGCGAACCCGGACTGCGCGGCGCAGATCGACGCTCTGGCGGCGCAGGGGGCGGGCGCGCCGCCGGTGAAGGCGCTCAGGATCGCGGCCGAGCCGACCCAGGTCGGGGCCCCAGCCCCGGCAGCGGCGACGGCCGCCGGGTGGAAGGGCTCGGCCGAGCTGGGCGGCGGGCTGTCGACCGGGGCGACCCAGTCGGCGAGCAGCTATGGCGCGCTCGACCTGACCCGCGCGCTGGGGCGCTGGCGCCAGCGGCTCGTCGCGCGCGGCGACTACCAGAAGACCGACGGCGAGACCTCCAACGAGCGGCTGAGCGTGGCCTACGAGCCGCGGCTGGACCTCAGCCGGGCGACCTACGCCTTCGGCCTGACGCAGTACGAGCATGACCGCATCCAGGGTTATTCGAGCCGCTACACGGTGGGCGCGGGCATGGGCCTGCAGATCGCCAAGGCGCCCGGGCTGAAGGTGGCGCTCGACTTCGGCCCGGCGCTGAGGGTCACGCACCACGACACGAGCGGCCAGGACACGACGCTGGCGGCGCGTGGCAGCATGAGCCTGCACTGGCTGCCGTCGGACCGGGTGACGGTCTCGGAGGAGAGCGCGCTCTACGCCGACGACGGCCAGACCAGCGCCAGGTCGCTGACCAGCCTGGACACCGCCCTGTTCGGGCCGCTGAAGGCCAGGCTCTCCTACGATATGCACTACGAGAAGAACCCGACGGTGCTCGGGCCGAAGCTGGCCACCACGACGCGGGCCTCGCTGGTCTACAGCTTCTAGGGCGGCGGCAGGGAGCGGGGGCGCCATGGCCAGGCTGATCGTGATGGCGGGGCTGCCGGGGGTCGGCAAGTCGGCGATCGCGCGCGAGGTGGCGGCGCGCACCGGGGCGGTCTGGCTGCGGGTGGATTCCATGGACCAGGCGATCTGGAATTCCGGCACGGCGCCTGAGGACCTGCGCGACTGGACCTATCGCGCGGGCCAGGCGGTGGCGGCCGACAACCTGCGGCTGGGGGTGGACGTGGTGGCCGACTGCGTCAACGACGTGGGCGAGGCGCGGGCGGGCTGGGCCGCGGCGGGCGAGGCGGCGGGTGCGGAGGTGGCGTTCGTGGAGGTGGTCTGCGGCGACCCCGCCGAGCACCGCGGGCGCTTGGAGACGAGGGTCGGCGACGTGCCGGGGCTGAAGCTGCCGGACTGGGCGGCGGTGGAAGGGCGAGGCTACCAGGACTGGGACCGCCCGCGGATCGTCGTCGACACCGCCGGGCGGGGGGTGGCGGCCTGCGTGGAGGCGGTGCTGCAGGCGCTCCATCCGGGATGACGGACCGGGCTAAGGCAGGGAGAAGGCCACGAGTTGGTCGCCGACCCGGGAGGTGAGGATGGAGTTCCCGCCGGCGGTGAAGACCACGTACTGCTTGCCCTTGTAGACATAGGTGGCGGGGATCGCGACGGCGGGGG
>JAGWSE010000251.1 GCA_028869395.1 Alphaproteobacteria bacterium
CCCGCCCCGCCGGTCAGCGTCGTAGGCGCCGCGCCGGCGTTGAAGGTGTCCGCGCCGGCGGTCCCGGTGAGGGTGTCGCCGCCCTGGGAGGTGAAGACCTGGCCGGCGGTGGAAGAGGTCGGCGTCGTCGTGGTGGTGGGCGTCGAAGAGGCTGGCGGCGGCGAGGTGGTCGTCGTCGTTCCCGGATCTGCCGGCGGCGAGGTCGTGACGGGGCTGCTGGTCCCCGAGCCGGCGGCCGGTGGGGAGACGGTGGTGGTGTAGGCTCCGGAAGCCTGCCCGGCGTCGAAGCCCTGGACGGTGGAGGAGCCGTCGGCGAGCGCGTAGGAGCGGATGTAGTCGATCTTCATCTGCTCGGGCATGGAGGCGTTGTCGATCGTGCCCGACCAGCCGCCCAGCGCCAGGTTGGCGATCATGTACATGGGTTTGTTCATGTCGGTGGGGGTGGCGGTGTGGAACACCTCCACGCCGTCGACGTACCAGACGAGGTCGGTCTTGGTCCAAAGCACGCCGTAGGTGTGGAAACCGTCGGAGGTGTCGGGGATGTAGGAGGAGATCGAGGACGACGTGTGGGTCCCGGTCTCCATGGTGTGCTCGGTGGTGTAGTCGACGTGGGCGTCGCCGGTGAGGGTCTCCATGACGTCGAGCTCGGGCGGCCAGGAGCCGTCGGCGGGGACCAGCCAGAAGGCGGGCCAGCCGCCGGCGGCATGCGGCAGCTCGGCGCGCATCTCGAAGTAGCCGTACGTCTGGGCGAAGCTCTCCTTGGTGGAGATCATGCCCGAGGTGTAGCCGTACCCGAAGTTGTCCGACGCGGTCGTGGGGGCGGCGGTGATGGTGAGCTGGCCACCTGCTTCGGTGAAGGGGCTGGCGTGGTCGCCGGCGGCGCCACGGAAGTAGGGCGACGTATAGATCTGCTGTTCGTTGTTGCCGGTGAGCGTGTAGGAGCCGACGCCCTGCGCGCCCTGATAGCCGTAGTCGGGCCGCCAGGTGCCGGTGGGATTGTAGGTGGCGTCCCAGATCGAGGGCGACGAGCCGTTGAACTCGTCGTGAAAGGTCATCTGGCCGAGCTTCGAGGGATCGAGCTGCAGCTCGAAGTTCGAGGCGGAGAGCTGGCTGACCTGGGTGTTGCGGATGAGCAGTCCATCGGACCCGCCGAGGTCGATCTTCACGTCGGCGCCCACCTGGGTCATGTGGGCCTGCACCTGGGCGAAGTTGGTGTAGCCGGCGGTGAGGCGGATGATGTCGCCGGACGGCTTGAAGCCGTAGATGGCGTCGTTGCCAGTTCCCTTGACGATGTCGAAGGTGTCCTGGCCGGTCCCGCCGACGAGGACGTCCTGCCCGCCGTTTCCGAACAGCTCGACGCGCCCTGCGCCGGCGGTGATGATGTTGTCGCCCGAGTTGCCGGCCGCGTAGACCCCGTCGCCGTCCTGCACGAGGTTCGCCACGCCGGGATAGTTGGCTAGGCTGGCGTTCGACCAGGCGACGACCTGGTCCACCCCTGCCGCGGGCTGATCGATGATCTGATTGCCGGAGGACTGGAGGTAGAAGGTGTCGTCCCCGGCGCCTCCGATCAGGGTGTCGTTGCCGCCGCTCGCCCACAAGGCGTCCGGTCCGCCCGTGCCCGTCAGCGTCTGACCCGCGGCGTTGGCATAGGCGCTGCTCGTGGGCGCAGCCGTGTCCGTGGCGGCGGAGCCGTCGTACTTCAAATAGGACATGTGAGGATCCGGTGAGGCGGCGCACGCCCCCGTTGGCGCGCAACCGGACGATAGCCGCACAGAGCTTAAGACCTGGTTCCGACAAGATGTCGCATAGCTTTGCCGTATCGTGCGGCAATATACGTCGAGTGCTAGTCAAGCTTTCGCCGAATTCCGGCGACCATTGAGTTGAACAAGCTTGACCTTAAACGCAGTCAAACCATCGAAATCGTAGCGATTGTAGCTTTGCCGTAGCGAGCGGCTCCGGAGGGCGTCGAACCGCCCAGATGCTCCTCGGCCGTCCAGCGAGGGCCTGCGACAAAAGCGTCGCTGTGCGTCAACGCGCCACAGCTCGGCCGGCCCGATCAGACAGCGAGGTTGTCGATCAGGCGAGCTTTTCCGAGGACCGCGGCGCCCAGGATGCGAGCTGGGCCGGGGACCGGGCCGGGACCAAGGCGCGCGAGATCGTCGACCGCGCGCACCTCCACATAGTCCACCCGGGAGAACCCGGCGGCCTTGAGCCGATCCATCGCGTCGGCCTCGACCGCGGCCGCGGAGCGGCCGGCGTGCAACTGCTCGACAGCGGCGGCCAGAGCGCGGTGAAGCTCCGGGGCGGCGCTTCGTTCATCGGCCGTCAGGTACGCGTTGCGGGAGGAAAGCGCCAAGCCGTCCTCGGCGCGTGCGGTCGGCGCACCGAGGATCTCCACAGGAATGTCAAGGTCGCGGACGAGGCGGCGTATGACCTGCAGCTGCTGGTAGTCCTTCTCACCGAACACGGCCAGGTCAGGCCCGCATCGAAGCAGGAGCTTGGTCACCACGGTCGCGACACCGGCGAAGTGGCCGGGGCGGGCGGCGCCGTCGAGCGGTTCGGAGACGCCGCGCACGCTCACTGTCGTGGCGAAGCCTTGCGGGTACATCTCCGAGACGCTCGGCGCATAGAGGAGGTCGCAGCCCACGCTGGCCAAGAGCTCGGCGTCGCGGGCTTCACTGCGAGGATAGGCTTCAAAATCCTCATTCGGACCGAACTGCGTGGGATTTACGAACAGGCTCGCCACGGCCCGGTGGGCGTGGGTCTTGGCCAGACGGATCAGAGACAGGTGCCCTTCGTGCAACGCTCCCATCGTGGGCGCCAGGCCCACGAGTTCGCCGGCGGCCCGCCATGCCATCACGCGGGCCCGCAGCTCGGCGACGGTGCGGACGATCGGCGGTGACATCTGGGACATGGGCGACCTCTGGACCTGGGCTGCGACGATGGCGGCGCGCTTATGAGCCTGCCGGCCTGCGCAAGTCCATCCACAGGCTGATTCAACCCGTCGCGTTGACCCGAATCTCCGGGGCTGGCTGAGGTATCGCTTCGAGCATCGCGCCCGAGGAGGAACCATGCCGCAGGCCAGCGTCATCGTGGTCGGCAACGAGAAGGGCGGGGCGGGCAAGTCCACTATCGCCATACACACCGCCGTTGCGCTGATGCACGGCGGGGTCCGTGTGGCCGTCATCGATCTCGACCTGCGCCAGCAGTCGACGGCTCACTTCTTCGCCAACCGCCGGGCCTGGCTCGCGGCCAACGGCGCCAACGCGCCGGTTCCGCTGGAATTCGCCGTCCCCGCGACCGACGACGCGAACACCCGGTTCGAGGAGGCGTTCGATCGGGCCGTCGCGGAGTCCGACTTCGTGCTGATCGACACGCCGGGCAGCGACACGGCGGTGAGCCGCGCCGCCCACGCGAAGGCCGATCTGATCGTCACGCCCATGAACGACAGTTTCGTCGACTTCGACATGCTGGGTGTCGTCGATCCGGTGACCCTCGAACTGAAGCGCCACAGTCTATACGCGGAGACGGTCTGGGACTGCCGCAAGCAGCGGGCGGCGGTCGATCGCAAGATGATCGACTGGGTGGTCCTGAGGAACCGCCTGGCGCCGACCGAAGCCCGTAATCGCAAGCGTCTCGACGAGCGCGTGCAGGCCTTGTCACGGAAGGTGGGCTTCCGGGTCGGCCCAGGCCTCCGCGACCGGGTGATCTATCGCGAGCTCTTTCCGTTCGGCCTGACGATCGCCGACCTGTCGCCCGCGATCCGGCCGGTGGCCATGTCGCTGCAACATGTGGCGGCGCGGCAGGAGCTCCGCGCCCTGATGAGCGCGCTCGGTCTTTCCGGATTTGCCGACGTGGAACCGATCGCCGCAGAATAGCGGATGTTCTACGTCATCCTGGGCTGCCTGGCCCTGCTGGTGCTCGTCTCTGCAGGGCGACGAAGCCAACCTGTCCGCGTTCGCCGCGAGTGGCGGTTCCTGTCGGGCGCCGGCGCACTCGCGGCGTTCGTCGCCGCGGGGCTGATGGCGTTCCACGAGGCTTGGGTCGTCGCAATTCCCCTGGTCATTGTGGGCGCGGCGCTCCTCGGTTCGACCCGGTTCAACCCACGCCGCACCTCCACTCCGCGTCAGGGGATGAGCCTGGACGAGGCGCGCTCGATGTTGGGCGTGGGCCCCGACGCCACGCCCGAGCAGATCCAGTCAGCCTATCGCCGGCTGATGGAGCGGGTGCATCCCGACAAGGGCGGAGCCTCGGGCCTCGCCGCTCAGCTCAACGCCGCACGCGACCGGCTGCTGCGCCGCTGAGGCCAAGAAGAAAGCCCCGGAGCGCAGGCTCCGGGGCTTGGCATTTTGCGGTCGATGGCGCGCCTAGCTCGGCGAAACCACCATGCAGGCCAGCCGGTGGGCGTGCAATTCTCGGCAGGCGCCGCGCGCTTCGGCCTTCGAGAAGCCGGTGAACACGACCTTGTAGATGTGTCCGCGCCGTTCCGTCAGGCCTTCGGCGCCGTCGAAGTGGCGGCCGAACTTGCGCTTCACAAGCGCGATCTGCTCGCGGGCCTCGGCATGGCGGCGGAACTCTCCAACCTGCACCCCCCAGCTTTCACGGCGGACTGCATGGCGTTCGTGCTTCTCGACCCGGAGGTGGGCGCGGGGCGCGGGGGCCGAGGTGAGCTCGATCTTCACGCCGTCCTGGTCCGCATCGCCCTGTTCCTTCGGCGGGCGGATGACAGGACCGGAGAGGTCGGGCGTGTAGAGGTTTTGGGCGACGGTGACGTCCTGACCGAGGGCGCGGCGCTTGATCACGTCGAAGCCAGTGAGCAGCAGGTCCTCCGCGTTCTCGTCGCGCAGCGCCGTCGAGGGGCCGCCCATCACGATGACGATCAGGCGGCGGCCGTCACGCACGCCGGAGACGGCGATGTTGAACCCCGACGCATTGGTGAAGCCGGTTTTCAGGCCGTCCACGCCAGGGACGTTCAGCATGTGGTTGTGGCCCATGATCGTGTGGCCACGGAAATCGAAAGAGCGCTCACTGAACAGGTGATAGTATTGCGGGTAGTCGCGCATGATCGCCCGCGACAGGATCGCCAAATCCCTGGCCGTCGTGAGCTGGCGGCTGTTGGGCAGGCCCGAAGCATCGGCGAAATGGGTGTTGCGCATGCCGAGTTCACGGGCGCGCACCGTCATCAGGGCCGCGAACCGGCTCTCCGTACCGCCGAGCTTTTCGGCCATGGCGACGGCCGCATCGTTCGCCGACTTGATGACCATCGCGTGGACGAGAGTATTGACCGAGACGCTGTCACCGGGCCGTACCCCCAGCTTGGTGGGCGCCTGGGCGGAAGCGTGAGGCGAGAACACCACGCGATCGCTCAGGTGGAGCTTTCCGGACGAGAGGGCCTCGAAGGTGAGGTAGAGCGTCATCAGTTTTGTGATGGACGCCGGGTAGCGGGGATCGTCCGCGTTCTTGGCGTAGAGCACCTCGCCGGTCTTGGCGTCGACCACGATGGCGGCGTACTTGCTCTCCGACGCCGCCAGCAGGCTGCGGAAGTACGGGATTTGCGCCTGCGCCGCCGGAGCCGTGACCGTCATGGCGACGGCTGCGGCCAAGCCGATCGAGACGAAAAGGCGGCGTACAGGCTTCAGCATGCTTTCGTCCGTGGAATCTGAACATCAAAGGCGCTGCAAAAGCGGCGCCGGAATCCCTCTACCATCTCACTGCGACGGTTGCGGCAGAGTAAACAGCTCTTGAACAGGCCCAATTGTCGCGGCTGGCACTGGTCACGCTTTCGTCATTGTGCGGTGCACAAAAATTCGCTTGACTGCTGCACTGCAACATGAGACATCCAGGGGCAAGTCGGGGACTTCGTACCGGCGCCTTCGCAAGCGCACGATTCCGCCCTCCCACGCCACACCCAAGGAAAGCGACCCATGGACGCTGCCGAGACCCTCAAGCCCGCCGCCGAGAAGCTGAAGGCTGCGGCCGAGAGCTTTAAGCCCGAAGTCGAAGCGGCCAAGGCCACCGCCGAGCAGTTCACCACCGCCGCCAACGCGGCGTTCAAGGACGGCGTCGACAAGACGCTCGCCGCGATGACCGAAGCCAACACGCATTCGAAGAAGAACCTCGAGGCGGTCGTCGCCTCGGTTTCCGCCGCCGCCAAGGCCGCCGAGGTGCTGGGCGCCGAAGCCGTCGCCTATTCCAAGTCGGCGTTCGAGAACCAGGTCAACGCGGTCAAGGCCCTCGCCACGGCCAAGACCCCGCAGGAGATCTTCGAACTGCAGACCTCCTTCGCCAAGGGCGCGTTCGAGACCTACGTCAGCGAGATGGGGAAGGTCAGCGAGATCTTCGCCGCCTCGTTCAAGGAAAGCTTCAAGCCGCTCAACGACCGCGTCACCGACGTCGTGGGCCGGTTCCAGGTCGCGCGCTGAGCGCACGCCCCGAAGGCAGGACGACGGAAGGCCCGGGCCGTGCGGTCCGGGCCTTTTCTCATGCGCGGGGCAGGGCTAGAGCATGGCCCATGTCTGAAGTCGAAGCCCGTCTCGCCAAGCTCGGCGTTGAGCTGCCCAAGCCCAACGCCCCGGTCGCCAACTACGTCCCGTTCGTCCGCGTGGGCGATCTGGTGCACATCTCCGGTCAGGTCTCGCTTGACGCCTCCGGCGGCATTCGCGGCGTGGTGGGCGAGGATGTGGACCTGGAGACGGCGAAGCGGGCGGCGCGCCTGTGCGGCCTCAGCCTCATCGCCCAGATGAAGGCCGCTTGCGACGGCGATCTCGACCGCGTGGTGCGGGTCGTGAAGCTGGGCGGTTTCGTGCAGGCCGGCCCCAACTTCTTCGAGATCCCGCAGGTGGTGAACGGCGCCTCCGACTTGATGGTGGAGGCGTTCGGCGACGCCGGGCGACACGCGCGTTCGGCGGTCGGCGTCTACCGCCTGCCGATGAACTTCGCCGTCGAGGTCGACGCGGTGGTGGCGGTCAGGTGAAGGCGCGCTTCGGCGAGGCCTGGGACCTGCTGTTCGCGCCGCCGGTCGCGCACCGCGGGCTGTGGAGCCCCGCCGGCGCGCCGGAGAACTCGCTGGCCGCGTGCCAGGCGGCCTGCGCGGCCGGGTACGGGATCGAGCTGGACGTCCAGCTCTCGCGCGACGGCGAGGCGATGGTCTTCCACGATGACGACCTGAAGCGGATGACCGGCGCGGCGGGGAAGATCGCCGACCTCACGACCGCCGAGCTGGCGGAGCAGCGGCTTGCGGGCACCGACGAGCGGATCCCGAGCCTTGCGGAGACGCTGAGGCTGGTTGGCCGGCGCTCGCTCGTGCACGTGGAACTGAAGACGCCCTATGGCCAGGTCGGGCCGCTTGAGCAGCGGGTGCACGAGATCCTCATCGACCATGCCGGGCCGGTCTGCGTGATCGGCTTCAACCCCTACAGCCACGCCTGGTTCGCCGAGCGGTTCCCCGGCGTGCTGCGCGGCCTGGACTCCTATTCCTACAAGAAGGCGCCGCACCTCTCCGACGAGCAGCG
>JAGWSE010000252.1 GCA_028869395.1 Alphaproteobacteria bacterium
GTTGTCCGCCGCCAGGGCGTCGTTGTCGTGGGTGATCGGGACCATCGCCGCCACCGGACCGGCGACGATCCGCGGGGCTAGCGCGAAGGTCTGCAGCGTCGCCGCCGCGCGCCGGCCATCGGCGGAGAGCGCCAGGCGCCCGTCGCCGGCGGTCACCAGCGCCGCGTCCGCCCACAGGGGCTTCAGCGTCCAGTCCTTGCCGACCGCGAACAGCGTCTGCTTCTCGCCCACCAGGGCGGTAGCGAAGAGGCCCGCCTTGTTCCACTGCAGGGAGGAGAAGCTGCCCTTGAAGCCCGGCGTCACGTCGCGCGCCGGCCCGCCCGCCATGGGCGCGCTCCACAGGTCGCCGCCCACCACGGGGAAGTCGCTCATCAGCCCGCCGATGAACGCCACCGTCCTGCCGTCCGGCGACACCCGCGGGAAGTTCATCTGCACGCCCGGGTGGGCGATGGTCCGCGCCGCCCCGCTGGCCAGGTCCACCGCCTGCAGGTCGGCGACCCAGAAGTTGTCGTCGCCGTCGCCCACCGCGTCGGTGGCCACGAAGCCGCGGCCGTCCGGCGTCCAGTCGTACTCGTAGACGAAGCGGTCGGCGGGCGAGACCATCCGCACCTGGCCGCCCTCGACCACCGCGATCCGCCGCTCGTCAGGGGCCGCGTCGATGTCGCCGACGCGAGCCGCGCCGGGGCTGGTCGCGCCGCTGTCCTTGTGCGGGTGCGCGGTCGCCAGCAGGGCCAGCGTCCGGCCGTCCGGCGAGAACCGCGGCTTGGCCACCAGCCCGTCGAAGGCCACCGTCGAGACCACCTGGCCTGCGCGCGCCAGCACCAGCTCGCCCTTGCGCCCGGGCGCGGCGGCGGTGAACGCCAGCGTCGTCCCGTCCGGCGAGAAGGTCGGGTCGCCATAGCGGCACGCGGCGCAGGGATCGAGCCGGGCCACCACCGCGCCGTCCGCCGCGCGGCGGACCACCACCGTCCCGTGCGGGTCCTTCGCCCGTCCGGCCGTGTCGTAGGAATCCACCGAGGCGATCAGGTCGCCCTTCGGCGAGATCGCCACCTGCCCGTACTGATGGACGCCCGCTATGGCCGCCGCCGCCGCCAGCGCCGCTGCAACCGCCGCCATGCCTGAACTCCCCCAAAACCACCGGACGCGACCCCCGGACGCGCCGACCGGGCTGAGCCTTACCGCTCAACCCGCCGTCGGCTCAAGCCTCAGCGCCTGCGCCCCATCAGCCCGAACAGCTTGGGGAGCGCCAGCGCCGCGAAGGCGCAGAGCAGGGAGATCAGGAACAGCAGGTTCATGAGCCGGCGAGGTCCAGGCCGCGGCCGATGCGCCGCGAGGCCAGAAGCGGCCAGGCGCCGCTTCGCGTTCCAGGCTTGGCCGCAGAAACCCGCCGCCTCGCCTCCGCCCCGACCTCCGCCTCGCCCTGCGTCGGCCGCCGCCGGCCGCCGCCGGTCTCGGCTCTTGCCATCGCCCGTTCAGTAGAACCGGATGATCTTTTGCGAATGTCCTACGATGTCCAGAGGCGCGTGACGGAAACCCATCTGTCAATTGCTAAGCAATTCACGTCTTTCCCGGGCCCGAAACCTATTCACAACTTCGCGAGTTGGGGATTAACTCGCGGCCTCGACGGACGCCCCGGTTCTGCCGCGGGCCGGAGACTGAAGGAGAGATGCGAATGAAGACCAGAGCCGCGGGCTCCGCCCTGCTTGCCGCCGCCGCCCTCGCCGCGGGCCTGACCCTGGCCGGCTGCAACAAGCACAGCTCGACCGACAACGCGACGAACGCGACCGCCGAAACCTCGTCGACGACGACGACCACCACGACGGACATGAACGCCACGGGCGGCAACGCGACCGACACCAATTCCATGGCCGCCAACGGCATGAGCTCCAATTCGACGGACGCCAACGCCATGGCCGGCAACTCCACCAGCGGCAACACCACGCCGCAGTAACCGCTCTACCCTGGAAGGACACTGCGGGCCGGCTCCTCCCCCGGGGGCCGGCCTCTTCTTTTGCGCCGCCCGGCCGGGGCGTAGAGTGGTCGCGCCCGCCGCACCTTGTTCCCAGCGCCCCATGTCCGCGATCGAGATCCGCCGCGTCTACGATCCCGCCCCCTCGCCGGGCGACGGCCGCGCCGTGCTCGTCGATCGGCTGTGGCCGCGGGGCCTGTCGAAGGCGCGGCTGGCCGGCGTGCTGTGGATGAAGGACGTGGCGCCCAGCGCGGCCTTGCGCAAATGGTTCGGCCACGACCCGGCGCGCTGGGACGATTTCCGCCGACGCTATTTCGCCGAGCTCGACGCCAATCCCGCCGTCGAGGCGCTGCGCGGGCTCGCCGCGGAAGGCCCCCTCGTCCTGCCCTACGGCGCGCACGACGAGGTCCACAACCAGGCCGCCGCCCTGCGGGAATACCTCCTGCGCTGAGCGTCCGACCCCGCCACGGCGCGGGCCGAGGGCCCTTGCCGGCGCGCCGCCTCCGGCCGCATACGGAGGCGCGGCGGGGCGATCGTGGGGACTTTCCACGTGCTGATCATCGAGGGCGTGCTGAACCCCGAGGCGCTGGAGCGGGTCCGCGCCGGCCTGGCCGAGGCCGCGTTCCAGGACGGCCGCGCCACCGCCACCGGCTAGGCCCGCGCCGTCAAGCGGAACGTCGAGGTGGGCGAGGCCGACGCCGGGCGGCGGCGCTGCGCCGACCTCTCCTTCACCCTGTTCCTCGACGATCCGGCGTCCTACGAGGGCGGCGAGCTGGTCCTTGCCACCCAGCGCCGGCCGCAGGGGGTCAAGCTCGCCGCCGGCTCGGTGGTGATCTACCCGACCTCGGTGCTGCACGCCCTGGCTCCGGTCCGCTCGGGCGTCCGCCGCGCCGCCGTCGGCTGGCTCGAGAGCCGCTTCCGCGACCACGATCAGCGCATGCTGCTGCACGATTTCGAGCAGGCGGTGGCGGGTCAGCCGCACGACGCCAACCGCCGCCGCCTCACCCTGGTGTTCGCCAATCTGATGAAGTTGTGGAGCTGAGGCGGCGCCGGGCCTTGAGGCCCTGACCCGGCGCCGCCCCGGTGGCTGTCGCAACTCCCGGAGGCTCGGCTTCCACGGCCGCATCATGCCGCAACCGTCCTGGGCGGCGTTGATCGCGGTCAACCCATCGGAGAGGGACTAACTGCGGTCGCGCCGGTGGTGGTTCACACGCGGCCAGAGTTCGGCCAGCGCCTCCCAGTGGCTGGCGACCTCGTCGAGCAGGTCGCGCTCGCGCTCGTCCTGCGCCCGCTTGGCCAGTTCGCGCGCGTTATGCGCGTGGCGCCTGAATTGGGACACGTCGTCATCCATGGCCCTGCCCTAATCAACTCTCAGGCCAGGGGTTCCCTTACGGCATGGCCGGCCGGATTTGCAAATCGTCCCGCCTTGTGACGCGAACAGAAAGGGAACATAAACCCTCTCCCGCCATGCGCTCCGCCGACTTCCGCCCCGTCCCGTCCGACACCCCGCTCACCCTGGCCGACCACCGACGCTTCCCGCTGTGCCGGCTGGTGCTCACCTGCGCCATGTGCGGCTGGGCCCGGGGCTACGATCCGGAGCGCATCGTCGATCGCCTGCGCCAGCTCCGCGCCGGCGGCTACCCCACCGCCGTGGGCGAGGTGGCCCGCCGCGTCGCCTGGCCGTGCCCCATTTGCCGGCGCGTTAGGTGGCGCAGCGACTTCGCCTGGCCCGCCGGCGTCGCCGCCCGCGACATCCGCCGGCTGGCGGCGATGCACCGGAATTGATCTTCCAAGCCGATGTGGCGCTCGCATCGGTTCATGCAATGTTCTAGTCTGCTCCTCTTCCACGGCGCTGGCGCGCCTGGGAGAGGAGCAGGGATTCCGCTCAGTTCCCCTCCGCCCTGGCCGCGGCCGGAACGGCATAGGCCGTCGCCGGATAGGGTCCCGCGTACCAGGGCTCGCGCCAGCCGCCGTAGTTCGGCCCCTGGAAGAAGCCCGCCTGCGCGGGCGGGCTCGCGCACGCCGGCCTCGGCTGGAACGGCCCCCAGGCATAGCCGGTCGGCCCGTGCAGCGGATCGTAGCAGTAGACATAGCCGTAGTCGGCGCAGGCCGACAGGCCCAGGGCGGCGGCGATCAGGATCAGGGCTCTCACGGGCGTGGGCTCCCGCTGGCGTGGCTTCGCCTTTTCATACCCCCTGAACCCGCCCCCAGCTTGGCCGTTCCCCTCTTGCGCGAGGGAGGCGCGGCCCATGGACATCGGAACCCGGATCTTCGGCGCCACCGGCCATTTCACCGATGCCCAGGAATGCGCCCGGGCGGTCGCCGTCTTCCTCTACGGCTACGTCGCGGTCCGTCTGGTCGGCCGCCGCATCTTCGGCCGCTGGGCCGCGCTCGACATCATCGTCTCGATCGTCATCGGCTCGAACCTGTCGCGCGCGCTCACCGGCCAGGCGCCGCTGGCCGGGACCATGCTGGCCACCAGCGTGGTGCTCGCGCTGCATTGGCTTCTGGCCCAGCTCGCCGCGCGCCGCACCGAGCTTTCCCACCTGATCGAGGGCCGCACCTGTGAGCTGGTCCGCGACGGCCAGGCGTTGCGCGGTCCCATGCTGCGCTGGAGCATCAGCGAAGCCGACCTCTACGAGGCGCTGCGCCAGCGCGGCCTGAAGGCGGTGGAGGAGGCCGAACTCGCCACGCTCGAGCCCAGCGGCTCGATCGCGGTCTTCCCCAGGCCGGGCGGCCAGGCGCGGGCCGAGGCTCAGAACCCGTCGTAATCGTCCCCCTCGTCCGCCCGACCCGGCGACAGATGGCGCTCAGCGGTTCGCCCTCGCACAACCGGGCGAACATCTCGTCGGCGGTCGCCTGGCAGAAGGTCGACAGCCCGCTATTCTGCGGCGACGCCCCTCCGCCGCGCGGGCGCTCGCGAACTCGGGGCGAACTTCGGCATCTCCTTCACCCACCGCCACAGGGTGGGCCGGCGGGGCATGCCCTCTTCCGCGCAGATCACCATCTGTCTCTCGCCGAACGTCACCCGCAAACAGATCCTGCGCCCCAGGGCAGCCGAAAACCGCACCGGCCGGCGCCCGGGGCTGCGCCCGCCGTCGTGGTTGTCCATGGAACGTCCCTTGCGATCCTCTCCCCCCGCGCGTCGCGAGGGAGGGGAGAGGGCAGGAAGCGGCGCCGCCAGATGCTCCCCCTCGGGGGAGCTGTCGCAGAGCGACTTAGGGGGGTTGCCGCGCAGGGCGTCGGAAGGCGCCGAGGAAAGGGTGGGGCCGCACCTTCGACCGATACCGCGACCCTACCTCAATTCGCGCGCGCCATAAAGTACAAACATAGAACTCACGCCTTCCGCGCGAGCGTCCAGCTGGCCTTCATCTCCTCCCGGAACACCTGCGTCGCGTCCCCGCCCAGCGCCGCCAGCAGCTCGCGCTCGAACGCCGCCCGGTCACCGCCCAGCGCCCTGTCCGAGCAGATCGACAGCGAGCGCAGCCAGCCGGCGATCTCCTCGAAGCTCCAGGTCCTGGGCTCGAACACTTCGTGGCTCGTCACCATCGCGAATCCCGCCGCGCGCAGCACCCCCTCGATCCCGGCCGGCTCCAGCTCCGCCCCGACCCGGGCGGGCGCCCAGCCGCCGGAGCCCCGCTCGGCCCAGCCGAACGCCACCGCCGCTACGGCGTCCTTCCAGGGCTCGCCCCCCCGCAGGATCGGCTCGGTCCCCATCGTCGCCAGACAGCCGCCGGGCTTCAGCCAGCCTAGCGCCCTGGCCGCCACCACGCCCTGGTCCAGCCGGTGGAAGGCCTCGCCGATGGTCACCAGGTCTGCCGAACCCGCCGCGATCTCCGCCGCCTCCGCCCGGCCGACGCGCCAGCTCACTTTGCCCACGCCCCGCCGCGCGGCCTCGCGCGCTCCGGCCGCCACCATCTCCGGCTCCAGGTCGATGGCGATCACCGCGTCGAAGGCGTGCGCCAGGTCCAGCGCCACCCGACCCGGCCCGCAGGCCAGGTCCACCAGCACTCCGCCGCCCCCGCGCCCCGCCTGCGCCAGCAGGGCCGCCAGCATCGCCTTCGGATAGGGCGGCCGATACCGCACATAGGCCTCTGCCGCCCCCTGGAAGGCGTCCGGCCGCAGATTGAACGGCGTCTCCATCGCCCCACCCTACCCCAACGCCGCTCGCCGCGCGCGCAGCGGGAGAGGGAGAGCGGCCGGCTGGCTTGCCGCCGGAGCGTCGGGCCAGCACCCGATGCGGCGCCGTCGCCAGATGCTCCCCCTCAGGGGGAGCTGTCGCGGATCGACTGAGGGGGTTGCCGGGCAGGGCGGTCGGAAGGCTTCGCGGCTTTCAACCCCCTCCGAGCTTCCCGGCCACCTCCCCTTAGTGGGAGGACCTGCTCCCCAGTTGCCTCCCCCCGTCGTCGCCGCGACGGGGAGGCAGGTTCCTCTCCCCCACATCCCCCTTGACCCCGCCCACGGCATCCCCTCAATCGCCGGGAAGCCCGCAACATCCTGCCCCTTGAGGTGCCTCCATGCGTGTCGGCGTGCCCCGCGAGATCAAGCCTGACGAATACCGTGTCGGCCTCACGCCGACGGCGGTGCGCGAATACGTCACCCACGGCCACGAGGTCTTCGTCGAGACGGGCGCGGGCGCCGGCGCCGGCTACGCCGACGAGGCCTACAGGCGCGCGGGCGCCAAGGTCCTCCCCGACGCGGCGGCAGTGTTCGAGACCGCCGAGCTGATCGTCAAGGTTAAGGAGCCGCAGCCGGTGGAGTGGGCCCGCCTGACGCCGAAGCACATCCTCTTCACCTACCTGCACCTCGCCCCCGATCCCGCCCAGGCCGAGGGCCTCTTGAACTCCGGCTGCGCGGCCATCGCCTACGAGACTGTCACCGACGACGCCGGCGGCCTGCCGCTGCTCGCGCCGATGTCGGAAGTGGCCGGCCGCATCGCCGTGTTCTCCGCGGGCGAGACCCTGCTCAAGCACAACGGCGGCATGGGCCTCCTGATCTCCGGCGTGCCGGGCGTGCCGCCGGCGCGCATCTGCGTGCTGGGCGGCGGCGTGGTCGGCGCCAACGCCGCGCGCATGGCCGCGGGCCTGGGCGCCGAAGTGGTGATCCTCGAGCGCTCGATCCCGCGCATGCGCTACCTCGACGACATCTTCGCCGGCCGGGTGCTGACCCGCTACTCCACCCTCGACGCGGTCGAGGAGGAGGTGCTGAAGGCCGACGTGGTGATCGGGGCGGTGCTGAGCGCCGGCGCCGCCGCGCCCAAGCTCGTGAAGCGCGAGGACCTGAAGAAGATGAAGCCGGGATCGGTGCTGGTCGACGTCTCCATCGACCAGGGCGGCTGCTTCGAGACCAGCCATCCGACCACCCACAAGGCGCCGACCTATGTCGTGGACGGCGTCGTCCACTACTGCGTCGCCAACATGCCCGGCGCTGCGCCCCGCACCTCGTCGGAGGCGCTGGTGCACGCGACCCTGCCGTTCGGCCTGCAGCTGGCCGGCAAGGGGCTCGACGCGCTCAAGAAGAACCGCCACCTCGCCAAGGGCCTCAACATCCTGGCGGGCCAGGTCACCCATCCGGCCGTGGCCGAGGCCTTGGGCAAGCCCTTCGTTGATCCCTACAAGGTCTGGGCCTAGCGGGCCGGTCCCCCCCTCTTGACCAGAGGCCGGCCCGCCCGGTCGCCGCTTGCGGAAGGGCGCGAGCGGTGACCCGGCCTGGGGGGGTGGGCCACGTCGGCCATCTGGCCCACCGGCGCGGGCCGGCGGCTATGACCCGGGTCACACCGCCCCCGGCGCCGCCTCGGGGCTGACGGCGCGCGCCAAGGCGGGCCGGCCGCCGTTGGCGTGGAGGCCAGCCCGCCCGTCCGCTCTCCTTGGACGCCGACGGCGCGCCGGGGAGGTCGCATTCGCCGTCGTCTCGTCCGCGCGCCCCGGTGGGGTCGGGATCGCGCAGGAACCGTGCGCCCTTCCCGCTTCCGGCGATGTGACCGCCGTCACACCCGGGACCTCGCCGCGGCGCGCCCGCAAGCGGCGCCTTGCGCGCGCGGCGCTTTCGCGCGATCACTCCCGCCGCGAAGGCGGTCGCCCCTTCATCGGGGCGCCAAGAGGGAACGGGGTGAAGCGCCCCGGCTGTGCCCGCAACTGTGAGCGGCGAGGCCCTCCGTCCGATCCTCCCGAGCGCGCCCGCGCGAAGGAGGACGCCACTGGGCGCGAGCCCGGGAAGGCGAGGGCGGCGGGCCGGCGACCCGCAAGCCAGGAGACCTGCCGTCTTCCGTCGCTCGTCCGGGGTCCGGGTCCAGACCATCGGCGTTGGCCGGCCTCACAACCAGCCAGTCGCAGCGACTCCGACCGAAACGACGGAGGCTGAACGACCATGCGCCTATCCCTTCTCGCCACCGCGGCCCTGGCGGCCGCCCTCGCGCCCGCCGCCGCGGCCCGCGCCGCCCAGCCGGGCGGCTCGGATCTCTCCGAGCTCGTCGTCACCGCCACGCGGCTGCCGAGCTCGATCGACCTCGTCACCGGCGCGCGGGTGATCGACCGCGCGGAGATCCAGGCCCGCCAGGCGCCCTTCGTGACCGACCTGCTGGCCACCGTTCCCGGGGTGACGATCTCGCAGCAGGGCGCCTTCGGAGGGCTGGCGGCCATCCGCATCCGCGGCGCCTCGCCCGACAAGACCCTGGTCCTGATCGACGGCGTGCCGGTGGACGATCCGGCCGATCCCAACGGGACCTTCGATCCCGCCGCCCTACAGACCGCCGACATTCAGCGCATCGAGGTGCTGAGCGGGCCGCAGGGCTCGCTCTGGGGCTCCGACGCCATCGGCGGCGTGGTCTCGATCACCACGCGCGAGCTGAAGGGCCTCGAGGCCGAGGCGGAGGGCGGCTCGTTCTCCACCGGCCGCGGCTTCCTGGGCGCCGGGGTCTCGCACGACCGCTACGCGCTCTCCGCCTCGGTCGCCGGCTTCTCCACGCGGGGTATCTCCAAGGCCGACACGGGGACCGAGACCGACCCCTACCGGACCGCGACGGCCGACCTCGCCGCACGGGTCAACCCATTGGATTCGCTGAGCATCGAGGCGCGGCTGCGGGCCACCTACGCGCACATCGCCATCGACGGTTATCCGCCGCCCGACTACACCTTGGCCGACACGCCCGACGTCGACCGGCTGCGCACCTGGCAGGGCGACCTGCGCGTCATCGGACAGGCGCTCGGCTTCCGCCAGACCGCCAGCGTCTCGGAATACCGCCTGTGGCGGGGAGAGGTCTCCGACTTCCCGGCCACCTACACCGCGCGCCGCCAGGTCTGGCGCTGGACCGCCGCGCGCGGCGCGGCCTCCGACCCCGTCGGTCTGGTGATGGGCGCCGAGCGCGCCGCGACCCGCGCCGACCTCTCCGGCCGCGCCAGCGCGGACCTTTCCACCACCTCGGCCTTCGCGGTCGGGCGCCTCACGCCGCTCGCGCCCCTGACGCTCACCGCCAGCCTCCGCTACGACGACCCCGACCGCTTCCACGGCCGCGCCACCGCCCGCCTCGCCGCCGCAGTCGACGTAGGGGAGGGCTTCGTCCTCACCGCCTCCGCCGGCCAGGGCTTCAAGATCCCGACGATCTCCGAAATCGTCTGCGACTTCTGCTACGCCCTGCCCGTCCCGCTGGTCCCCGAGCGCAGCGACGGCGAGGACCTCCGCCTCGGCTGGACCTCGCCGCACGGCCGCCTCACCGCCGCGCTGACCGGCTACCACCTCGCCGTCCGCGACCAGATCGCCTACCTCGGCCTGCGTTACGTCAACCTCGCCCGCACCCGCTCGAACGGCCTGGAAGCCGAGGCCGACGCCCGGCTGACGCCCGAGCTCCGCTTGAAGCTCGCCTACGCCCTGACCGAGGCCGTCGACGCCGCCAGCGGCGAACGCCTGCTGCGCGTGCCCCGCCACACCGGCTCGGCAGCGCTGTTCTGGGATCGCGGGCCCTGGCAGGCCGCGCTGACCGTCCGCGGCGAATCCAGTCAGCCGGACGTCGGCCGCGACGGCTACTCGCCGGTCACTCGGCCCGGCTTCATCGTCGCCGACCTCGCCGGATCATATCGCCTGACGGATCACGTCACACTCACCGCCCGCATCGAGAACCTGACGGACAAGCACTACGAGGAGAGCTTCGGCTTCGCCGAGCCGGGCCGCGCGGCCTACCTCGGCGTGCGGCTGCGCGACTAAGCGGCCGCCCAGGCGCGGGGATCGAGGGCCGCGGGATCGTCGATCGCCATCTCGTCCCAGTCGAGGTCCGGCGGTGGGTTCGACGCTGCGGCGATCACCGCGCTCATCTCGGCGACCGAGGCGACATCGACCAGCACGGCGGAGGCCTCCGGCCGCGATAGCGCGAAGCCCAGCGCCGCCTGCAGCGGGTCCGAGCGGCCCTCGGCGATCAGCCGCCGCGCCCGGCTGATCCGCCCGGCCGCCGCCTTTAGGTGACTGGGCGCCCGGTCCGGCGGCAGGAAGAGCACGCCGTTGAGAAAGATCGAGCGCAACTGCACTTCGACGCCCATCTCGGCGAGCTCGGTCAAGGTGCCATCAACGATCAGCCGCTGGTCAAGCAGCGACGCCGGCGCCTGCACCACGTCCGGCTTGAACCGCCGCGCCAGGCCCAGCGGATCGTCCGAGGCGTAGACAGAGACCCCCACCTTTCGGCAGAGGCCTTCGTCCTTGAGCTTCTTCAGCCGGTCCCACAGCGCCGGGCCGGACGGATTGAGAAGGTCGGTGGCAGAAGGCGCGAAGATCGCCTCCACGCGCTCCACGCCAAGCCGCGCGAGTTGAGCGCGCACCTCCCCCTCCGCGAAGTCGGGGCCGCGGTCCGGCCGCACGGTCGTGACCGTCAGTCGAAACGGATTGGGCTTGGGGATCAGCTGGCCGAGCTTCAGCTCTATGGCCTGCGGGTGGCGCCCGACTTCCATGACCGACAACCCGGCCCGCGCGGCGATCGAAAGAATGTCGCGCGCTTCCGCCTCACGCGGCCGTCCCCGCCCGCCCTGCGGCTGGTCGAGGCCGAACTGCCCGGACCCGAGGCCGAGCTTGGCGAGGTGTTGCGTCATGAGGACTTGGGCTTGGTCAACGTTCCTAAGAGCGCCATCTTGGAGCGCAGATGCCTAAGAAGGCGTATCTAGGACCTTGCCCGAGGGTTAAATCTTGGCCGTGCGAGAGCCCCTGCCCGAGTGGCCGCTGTTCGGTATGCCGGAGGATGTGCGTCCGGCGCTCCGCCGTGCGCGCGAGGCAGGCGGGGCCATGGCGCTGGCGACACTCATCAGCGTTGAAGGCGGTGGCCCAAGGCCGCCCGGCGCCCAGATGGTCTTCGCGCCGGGCATCGTGGCCGGCTATTTCTCGGGCGGCTGTGTGGAGAGCGACATCGCCGACCACGCCCACACCTGCCTGGCCGATGGCGAGCCGCGCACGCTCGTCTACGGTGAGGGCAGTCCCTGGCCGGACATTCGGCTGCTTTGCGGCGCTCGCATTGAGATCTTCGTGGAACGCGTGCCGGCCGAGGATGCGGCGCTGGCCGACCTGCTGGCGGCGGAGAGTGAGCGGCGGCGCGTCGTCTATGTCAGCGACGGCTATGCGCGCAGTTGCGGCCCAGACCTTTCGCCCTGGGCGGAAGCCGCCGTCTACAAACCCTACGATCCCGTTCTGCGGCTGGTCGTGGTTGGCGGCGACCCCACCGCGCTCGCGATCGCGCAACTCGGCGCTCAGGCGGGCTTCGAGACGACCCTGGTGCGGCCAAAGGGTCCCGAAACTCCGCCTCCGATCCCCGGTGTCGCTTATCGCCGCGACGAGCCGTGGGTGGCGCTGGCGGCCCTCGATCTCGACCCCTGGACGGCGGTCGCCATCGCGACGCACGACATCGAAACAGATCACGCGGCGCTGCTCGCCGCCCTGCCCTCTTCGGCCAGCTACGTGGGTCTGCTGGGCGCGCGGCGACGTCTCGTGGGACGTCTGGCCGAGCTGCGCGCGGACGGGGTGAGCGAAAGTGCGATCTCTCGCCTGCGCGCGCCAATCGGCCTCGACATCGGTGGCAAGGCGCCCTGGGAGGTCGCCGTCTCGGTGATCGGCGAGATCATGGCCATGCGCTATGCGCGCGGCAGCGGCAGAGCCTCGACCACCTCGCCCGCGGCGACGGGCGGCGCGCCGGCGGTGCGCCGCAACAGGGCGTCGGAAGCTGCGAACACGCTGACCAGCGACGAGTCTTGATCGCGGAAGGGTCGAACAAGGACTTCTCCGCTCCGATACTCGAGCCTCGCTCGCATCCAGTGCTCGCGCGGGCCGTTGGCGGGCAATCCCTCGGCGAGCTTGGCCGCAACGGTGGCGGGCTCCGCCGGGGCGCCTTGATAGGCGTTGAGGATCGGACGCAGGAACATCTCGGCGCAAACGAACGCTGACGCGGGATTACCAGGCAGCCCTAGCAGTCTGCGCCCGTCGCCCAGCACGCCGAAGAAGGTGGGCTTGCCCGGCCTCACGGAGACGCTCTCGACGCGGTAGCTCATGCCCAGGGCTTCGGCCGCGGTGCGCACCAGGTCGTGGTCGCCCACGGAGGCCCCCCCCAGCGTCACGACCAGATCGGCCTCGGCCCTCCGCATGGCCTCGATCACCGCCTCCAGCTGATCGCGCACCGGCCTGGCGCGGGAGACTTGCGCACCCCAGCCTTCGATCATCGCTGCGAGCGCCGGTCCGCCGGAGTCGTAGATCTGGAAGGGCCCGGGAACCGCGGGAGCCTCGACGATCTCCTCGCCGGTCGAGATGAGCGCCACGCGAGGTTGCCGCCGCGCCTTGATCTCGGCGCATCCGGCCGAGGCCGCCAGCGACAGCCGCCACGGATCGATGCGCACGCCCGGTGGGAGCAGCGCGGCGCCCGCCTTGAAGTCGAGCCCGGAGGCCCGCAAATGGCGGCCAGGCTCCGCCTGTGGGACCTTGACCAGGTCGTCCGCGCGCTCGGCGTCTTCCTGGATGACGATGGTGTCGCACCCCTCCGGAACCGCTGCTCCGGTGAAGATCCGCACGGCCTCGCCGACGCCAACCTTGCCTGCGTGGCCGTGCCCCGCCGCGCTCTCGCCGACGATCCGCAAGTCGCCCGGAGTGTCGGCGGCGCGCATGGCCCAGCCGTCCATCGCCGACGCCGCGAACGGCGGCTGGTCGCGGGCGGCGCGAACTTCCTCGGCCAGCACACGGCCGATGGAGTCGGCGAGGGTCACGCTCTCGACCGGCAGAAGCGAGATCTCCGCCAGCATGCGGGCGCGCGCGTCGTCGACGGCGAGCAGCTTCATGCCTTGTAGTCGCCCGATTTGCCGCCCGACTTCGAGATCAGCCGCACGCCCTCGATGGTCATGCCCTTCTCGGCCGCCTTCAGCATGTCATAGAGCGTGAGGCACGCGACCGAGACGGCGGTCAGCGCCTCCATCTCGACGCCTGTCTGCCCGGACGTCTTGATCCGCGCGGTCACGATGAAGCCATCGTCGACGGCCTCAGCCCGAACCTCGGCCTTTGCGATCGGCAGAGGATGACACATGGGGATCAACTCGGAAGTCTTCTTCGCGGCCATGACGCCGGCGATCTCGGCGACCGAGCGCACGTCGCCCTTCTTGCCGGCGCCCGCGACGGCGAGCGCCAGGGTTTCCGGACTCATCCGCACGAAGCCCTCCGCGACCGCCTCACGCGCCGTCGCGGCCTTGTCCGACACGTCCACCATGCGGGCGCGCCCCGTCTCGTCAATGTGGGTGAGCTTGCTCACCTCTCCATCAGCCTGGGCATGAGCTCGACCATGTTGCAGGGCCCGTGGCGGCTGTCGAGCTGGGCGGAGATCACCTTGTCCCAACCGTCCTTCACCGCCCCATTCGAGCCCGGAAGGCAGAAAACGAAGCAACCTTTCACGATCCCTGCCAGGGCCCGCGATTGAAGGGTCGAGAGCCCCACCGACTGATAACTCACCAGGTGGAAGATCACCGCGAAGCCGTCGATCTCCTTGTCGAACAACGGCCGGATCGCTTCGGGCGTGACGTCGCGACCGGTAATGCCCGTGCCGCCGGTCGTCACGATGGCCTCCACGCCCTGGTCCACCCACGCCAGCACCTGCCCGCGGATCTCGTCGACGTGGTCGCGCACGATCGCCTTGCCGGCCAGTTCATGGCCGGCCCCACGAACACGATCCACGAGAATGTGGCCCGAGGTGTCGCTCTCCTCGTCGCGAGTGTCGGAAATGGTGAGCACCGCCACTCGCACCGGCTTGATCTCCAGGTTCTCGTTGATGCGGCTGCCGGGTTGCAGCACAGGCGCATTCACGGGGGCGTTCATCGGCTCGTCTCCTTGTCCCACCGGGCGATGTCGGCGTGGTCCGCGGCGCGGGGCTCGACCCAGCGCGCGCCGGCCGGACCGTGCTCCTTCTTCCAGAACGGTGCGCGCGACTTCAAGTAGTCCATCAGGTAATCACAGGCCTCGAAGGCGGCGCGACGATGCTTCGCCGCCGTCGCCACGAACACGATGGTCTCTCCCGGTGCGATCCGACCGATACGGTGCCGGACCAGCAGGTCGTCGAGTTCGAACCGCCGCCGCGCGTCTTCGGCGATCCGCCCGATCTCGGCTTCCGTGAAGCCGGGATAGGCCTCGAGTTCCAGGATGCTCGCCTCGCCGCATTCCGCGCGCGCGATCCCGGTGAAGGTTGCGACGGCGCCCACCTCCGTCCGCCCGCTGGAGAATTCGCTCAGCAGCGCGCCGGGGTCGAAGGGGGCTTCCGAGACGATGATCATCCGCCGCTCATCGGAGGAAGGAATGCGACCTCGTTGTGAACGCCGATCGGCCGGTCGCCGCGCACGATCGCCTGGTCCAGCGCCACCTGCACGCCAGGCGCCGACAGCGCCTCGCCCAGTCGCTCGTCCTCTTCGGCGAGACGGGCGCGCAGACCGCTGATGGAGGTCGCGTCCTCCACATCGCGCTCGCGCCAGCCGGCGAGGTCGCGCAAGGGACCGAACAGCAGGACCTTCGCCATGCCTCAGCCTCCCGTCGTCGACATGTGCCGCGCGACCGCCGGCGCGGCGGCCCGCTCGATCCTGAAATCGTGGCCCTTTGGTTTGGCGTCCACCGCCGTGCGGACGGCGTCGATGAGCTCGGCGTCGGAGGCGCCGGCGCGGATCACGGCGCGCAGGTCGGAGGCGTCCTCCTGGCCAAGGCACGTGTGCAGCGTCCCCGTGCAGGTCAGCCGCACGCGATTGCAGGCCTCGCAGAAATTGTGACTGAGAGGGGTGATGAATCCGAGCCGGCCGCCCGTCTCCGCGACTTGGACATAGCGCGCCGGTCCGCCGGTCGAAAGCGGCAGATCGGTGAGCGTCCAGAAAC